>JAAXVP010000506.1 GCA_013335435.1 Thiobacillus sp.
CATGATGTAGATGGTCTGCAGGCCGATCAGGCCGCGGTGACGCAACTCCTCCAGCAGTTGCTGGCCGTCGCGGCCGTCGCCCAGGTTGTAGTCGGCCAGGATCAGGTCGTAGCTGCCATTGTTCAGGCGGTAGATGGTTTCCTGCGCGGTGGCGGCGACGTCGGTGCGGGTGATGCCGAAGTTGGCCAGGGTCATCTTCAGGGCGCTGCGCATGCCCGGAATATCGTCCACCACCAGGGTCCGCAGACTGGCGTAGTCGATCAGGTTTTCGCTGTTGCTGACGAATTGGAGGGCCATAACCGCAAGCTTAGCCTAAGAGCCTGGCGGCAAGTCGGTCTCGTCGACGCCGAACAGTAGTTTCTTCAGACCATGCAGTTCGTCGCGCAACTGAGCGGCGCGCTCGAATTCCAGGTTCCTGGCCGCCGCCAGCATGTCCTTTTCCAGGCGCTTGATCTCGCGGGTCAGGGCCTTGTCGTCCAGGGCCGCGTAATGGGCCCGTTCCTGGGCCGCCTGGAGGGCCTTCTGTTCTTCCTCCAGATTGTAAACACCGTCGATTATGTCCTTGATTCGCTTCTGGACGCCCTTGGGCACGATGCCGTGCGCGGCGTTGTGGGCCTGTTGCTTGGTCCGGCGCCGGTCGGTCTCGCCGATGGCCTTGCGCATCGAGTCGGTGACCTTGTCGGCATACAGGATCGCGGTGCCGTTGATGTGGCGGGCGGCGCGACCGATGGTCTGGATCAGCGAACGCTCCGAGCGCAGGAAGCCCTCCTTGTCGGCATCCAGGATGGCGACAAGGGAAACCTCAGGGATATCAAGGCCTTCGCGCAGCAAGTTGATGCCGACCAGGACATCGAAGACACCCAGGCGGAGGTCGCGGATGATCTCCACCCGCTCCACGGTATCGATGTCGGAATGCAGGTAGCGGACCTTGATGCCGTGCTCGTTGTAGTACTCGGTGAGCTGTTCGGCCATGCGCTTGGTCAGGGTGGTGACCATGACCCGCTCGCCCTTGGCGGTGCGCAGGCTGATCTCGCTCATCAGGTCGTCGACCTGGGTGCCGACCGGGCGGATCTCGATGGTCGGGTCGACCAGGCCGGTCGGGCGCACCACCTGCTCGACCACCTGCTCCTGGTGCTTCTGCTCATACGGCCCCGGCGTGGCGGAGACGAACACGGTCTGGCGCATCAGCTTTTCGAACTCGTCGAAGCGCAGCGGCCGGTTGTCCAGGGCGGAGGGCAATCTGAAACCATAATCCACCAGGTTCTCCTTGCGCGCGCGGTCGCCCTTGTACATGCCACCCACCTGGCCGATGGTCACATGCGACTCGTCGATGAACATGATCGCATCGCGCGGCAGGTAGTCGATCAGTGTCGGCGGCGGATCCCCGGGGCGGCGCCCGGACAGGTGGCGGGAGTAGTTTTCGATACCCTTGCAAAAGCCGATCTGGTCGAGGAGCTCAAGGTCGAAGCGGGTGCGCTGCTCGATGCGCTGGGCTTCGACCAGGCGATTGGCCGCGGTGAAGAAGGCGACCCGCTCGCGCAATTCGGCCTTGATCGCCTCGATGGCGAGAAGCACCGTCGAACGCGGAGTCACATAATGCGACGCGGGGAAGACCGTGAAGCGCAGCGCCTTGTGCAGCAGGTGTCCGGTCAGCGGGTCGAAGAATTGGAGGCCCTCGAC
>JAAXVP010000253.1 GCA_013335435.1 Thiobacillus sp.
CGTGGCCCAGAGCTACGTCGATTCGCGCGCCCGGTTGGGCTTCCCGATGGCGCCCAGAGCCTGGGCCGAGGAAGTGATGGCGCAGATCGAGGCGAAGAAGGCGGCTTGAATTTAACTCCCTCCCCCTCGAGGGGGGAGGGGCTAAACCGGATGAGTTATCGAATATGAGTACGAAGAACCTGCTGGTCGAACTGTTCGTCGAGGAATTGCCGCCCAAGGCCTTGAAGCGGCTGGGCGAGTCTTTTGCCAACACGCTTTCTGAATCCCTCAAGGCCCAGGGCCTGGCCGCCGCCGATGCCGTGGTCACCGCCTACGCCTCGCCGCGCCGCCTGGCCGCCCATATAACCAACGTGGTCGACCGGGCTGACGATAAGCATGTGATGCAAAAACTAATGCCTGTCAGTGTCGGCTACGACGCCAATGAGCAGCCTACGCAGGCATTGCTGAAGAAGCTGGCTCCGCTCGGCTACGATGCGGACAATATGCCATTGCTCAAACGCGCTACGGACGGCAAGACGGAAGCGCTGTTCTTGGACATTTTGATGCCTGGAATGGAGCTGCCTGGCGGTTTGAAAACCGCACTCGACGAGGCCCTGGCCAAGCTGCCCATCCCCAAGGTGATGACCTATCAACTGGCCGACGGCTGGAGTTCGGTCAACTTCGTGCGTCCCGCCCACGCCCTGGTCGCCCTGCACGGCGCCGACGTGGTGCCGGTGTCGGCGCTCGGCCTCACGGCCGGCCGAATGACCCAGGGCCACCGTTTCGAGGCCGCCAGTCCGACCGTCACCATCAGGGATGCCGACAGCTACGAGGCCCAGATGGAGGGCGAGGGCGCCGTGATCCCCAGCTTCGACAAGCGCCGCGACGAGATCGCCCGCCAGCTCGACGCCGTGGCCGCCGAGGCCGGCGACGCCCGGCCGATCGAGGACAGTGCCCTGCTCGACGAGGTGACCGCCCTGGTGGAACGGCCCAACGTGCTGTTGTGCCAGTTCGAGGAGGAATTCCTCGCCGTGCCGCAGGAATGCCTGATCCTGACCATGAAGGCGAACCAGAAGTACTTCCCGCTCCTGGATGCCCAAGGCCACCTGACCAACCGTTTCCTGATCGTCTCCAACATCCGCCCGGCCGACCCGTCCCTGGTGATCGGCGGCAACGAGCGGGTGGTGCGCCCGCGCCTGGCCGACGCCAAGTTCTTCTTCGACCAGGACCGCAAGAAGCCGCTGGCCTCGCGCGTCGAGGCGCTCGACCGCGTGGTCTACCACAACAAGCTGGGCAGCCAGGGCGCCCGCGTGCGCCGGCTGATGAAGCTGGCCGGCGCCATCGCCCGCGGACTGGGTGCCGACGAGGCCCTGGCCGCCCGCGCCGCCGTGCTGGCCAAGGCCGACCTGCTCACCGACATGGTCGGCGAGTTCCCCGAGCTGCAGGGCATCATGGGCCGCTACTATGCGCGCCACGATGGCGAGGCGGCCGAAGTGGCCGAGGCGGTAGAGGCGCACTACAAGCCGCGCTTCGCCGGCGATACCCTGCCCGACGGCAACGTCGCCCTGGCGGTGGCACTGGCCGAGCGCCTGGACACCCTGACCGGCATGTTCGGCATCGGCGCCATCCCGACCGGCGACAAGGATCCGTTCGCCCTCCGTCGCGCCGCCCTGGGCGTCCTGCGCATGCTCATGGAGCGCTACCTGCCGCTCGACCTGATGCAGCTCCTGGAGATGGCCCAGGCCACCTTCGACAAGGAGGAGATCGCCGCCAGCACCGCCGTCGACGTGTTCCAGTTCATGCAGGAGCGCCTGCGCGTCTACCTGAAGGAACGCGGCGCCATGCAGGACGAGGTCGAGTCCGTGGTGGTGCAGGCGCCGACCCGGATCGACCGGGTGCCGGCCCGCCTGGCCGCCGTGGCCGGGTTCCGCGCCCTGCCCGAGGCGGCCGCCCTGGCCGCCGCCAACAAGCGCATCCGCAACATCCTCAAGAAGGCCGGGACGGTCGGCGACACGGTCGATGTCGCCCTGCTCCAGGCCGGCGCCGAGGCCGACCTGCACCAGGCCCTGATCGCGGTGACGCCGGAGGTCGAGACCGCCCTGGCCAATCTCGACTACACCGAGGCGCTGACCCGCCTGGCCGGCCTGCGCGCGGCGGTCGACCGCTTCTTCGACGAGGTCATGGTGATGGCCGACGAGCCGCTCATCCGGGCCAATCGTCTGGCCTTGCTGGGCGGTCTGGCGCGGGTGATGAACTCGGTGGCCGATATCTCGGAGCTGTCCGTGTGAACTTGCCGATCCCGGAGCATCGGCTGTCCGATGCCTACCGGATCGACCGCCTGACGGCGGAATTCCTCTTTCCCGAGACCGAGTGGGCCTTCCGCCGCTCCATCCGGGAAGTCTGGGTCCGGCAGACCCGCACCGCCATGGTCATCGCCGCCCTGTTCTACCTGATGTTCGTGTTCACCGACTGGGTGGTGATGCGGGGCAGCCCCGATTATTACCTGGTCATGCTGAATCGCTTCTCGGTCAGCCTGATCGGCCTGACGGTGGCCTATTTCGCCCGGCCGTTGTGGCGGCAGATGGTCAACGGCGCCGCGCCCACCCTGGTGGTGGGGTTCGGCATGATCGGCTTCGTCTGGAAGGCCATGCTGGTGCCGCTCGAATTCGGTATCCACGGCATGGGCATGATGGCCATGCTGCTGGGGGTCTACGTCTTCGTGCCGAACCGCTTCCTCAACGCCCTGGTGGTGTCGCTGGTCGCCAGCGCGGGCTTCCTGCTGGTCGCCATGTTCCACTTCAACCTGGCGGTCGGACAGATACTGACCCTGATCGCCCTCCTGGTGGTGACCAATATCCTGGGCGCCATGGTGACCTGGCGCACCAGCATGTCCATGCGCATCGCCTTCTGCGACCAGGCCGTGCTCATGGCCGCCAACGAGCGCCTGGAACGCGAGGCCGGAGAACGCTTGCGCCTGGAGGCGGAACTCAGGCACCGCGCCGACCACGACGAAACCACCGGGGTGGCCAACCGGGCCGCCTTCTTCGAGGCCGCCGGTCTGTTGTTGGCGGAGTCTGAGGCAGAGGGCCGGCCGCTGTCGCTGTTGCTGGTCGACGTCGACTATTTCAAGCAGTTGAACGGCACCTATGGCCACCTGCGCGGCGACGACGTCCTGCGCGCCCTGGTGGCGGTCTGCCGGGAGGTGTTGCGGCGGCCGCACTACCTTGCCCGCTTCGGCGGCGAGGAATTCGTCGTCATGTTGCCGGAGACCGCGCTGGCGGAGGCGGCCACGGTGGCGGAGCAGTTGCGGACGGAATGCCAGCGCACGCCGGTCGCCATCGCCGAGGTGGCGATCCATTTCACGATCAGCGCCGGCGTCGCCCAACGGCATCCGTCCGAGCCTCTCAACGCCTTGCTGCGACGTGCCGACGAGGCCGTGTTCGCCGCCAAGTACAAGGGCCGCAACCGGGTCGAGGCGGTCGCGTGAACGCGTTCCTTGTCTCCGGGCCGGTCGTGTGGGCACAATAGACCCAGTCCCGCCCGCCCGAAGCCATGAAACTCATCATCCTTGACCGCGACGGGGTCATCAATCACGACTCCGACCAGTTCATCAAGTCGCCCGACGAATGGCGCCCCATTCCCGGCAGCCTGGAGGCGATCGCACGCCTGAACCAGGCCGGTTACCGGGTCGTGGTCGCCTCCAACCAGTCCGGGCTGGGGCGGGGCCTGTTCTGCATGGACATGCTCAACCGCATCCACGCCAAGATGCATCGCATGGTCGGCATGGCGGGCGGCCGTATCGACGCGGTCTTCCTGTGTCCGCATCCGGCCGACGCCGAGTGCGAGTGCCGCAAGCCGCGCGCCGGCCTGTTCCGCGACATCGCCGCCCGCTACCACGCCGACCTGGCCGGCGTACCGGCCGTCGGGGATGCCCTGCGCGATATCGAGGCCGCCATGGCAGTCGGCGCCCGGCCCATCCTGGTGCGTACCGGCAAGGGCAAGCGCACCCTGGCCTCGGTATCCCTGCCCGAGGACGTGGTCGTCTACGACGACCTCAAGGAGGCGGTGCATGCCTTGGTCGGTCAGGGCGACTGATCCAACAACGTTCCCAGGTGTTTGATTCGTGATTCTCATTCGTTCCCTGCTGTTCCTGGCCATCCAGATCGTCTTCACCGCCGTGTTCGTCATCGCCGCCCTGCCGGTGGTGTTGCTGCCGCCGGTGCCGCGCTACCGTTTCATCACCCTCTGGGCACGGGTGGTCATGGTCCTGGCCCGCGTCATCCTCGGCATCCGCTACCGGGTGGTCGGTCTGGAACACCTGCCCAAGGGCGGCCCGGCCATCGTCATGGCCAAGCACCAGTCGGCCTGGGAGACCATCGCCTTCCAGCTCATCTTTCCGCCCCTGTCCTTCGTGCTCAAGAAGGAACTGTTCAAGATCCCGTTCTTCGGCTGGGGCCTGGCCATGATCAGTCCGATCGCCATCGACCGCGACGCCGGCCGCGAGGCCCTGAAGGACATCGAGGCCCAGGGCGCCGACCGGCTGGCCAAGGGTTTCTGGGTGCTGATCTTCCCCGAGGGTACGCGGGTGAAGCATGGCGAGCGGGGCAAGTACAACGTCGGCGGTGCCTGGCTGGCGGCCAAGTCCGGCGTGCCGGTCATCCCGGTGGCCCACAATGCCGGCCGCCTGTGGCCGAAGAACGCCTTCATCAAGCGGCCGGGCGAGATCACCGTGGTGATCGGACCGGCCATCGCGACCGCCGGCAAGAAGCCGGCCGCCATCAACAGCGAAGTCGAGGCCTGGATCGAGGCCGAGATGGCCAGGCTTTGAGGCGAGCCCGGCGCGAAGAGGCCGCGGCCAGCCTGGACCTGCCCGGCCTGCGCCTCGACTACCTGCTCAAGCGCAGTTCCGCCCGCCGCACCCTGGCCCTGAAGATCAACGCCCAGGGCCAGGCCCAGGTGAATGCGCCGCTGCACATGCCCCTGGCGCGTATCGAGGCCTTCCTGGTCCAGCATGCCGACTGGCTGCGCGGACACCTGGAGGCTCGGCCGGCGGGGTTCGTGTGGGAGGAGGGGGTCTTGTTGCCCTACCTGGGGGGTGAGCTGCGTCTGGAATTCGCCTCCGGCCCGGTGCGCCATCAGGACGACTGCCTGCTCGCCCCGGCCGTGGGCACCGAGTCGGCGGTGCTGGCCTGGTATCGCCGGCAGGCCCGCGAGGTGCTGGGCCGGCAAC
>JAAXVP010000507.1 GCA_013335435.1 Thiobacillus sp.
TACCTGGTGGAAACCAATCCGCTGTTCGGGGTCGGCCAGAACTTCGTCGGCTCTCACTACCTGGAAGAACGCTACGGCTACAATCCGGACACGATCCAGAAGCACCTGGGCAATGCCAATTACGAGGCCTGGCTGATCCGCCAGCAACTCGTCGCCCAGACCGGCCACAACATCCTGGCCGGATACGCCGACGAGGCCAAGCAGATGCGCCGTCTGCTCGACAACGCCTACAACCAGGGCACCGGCCTGGGCCTGACCTACGGCGTGGCCCCCAGCCCCGAGCAGTTGGCCGGCCTGAAGCAGGATATCGTCTGGATGGTGTCCCAGGTGGTCGAAGGCCAGTCCGTGCTGGTCCCGGTGGTCTACCTGGCTAAGAGCACCGTGGACAGCCTGGAAAGCGGCGCCGCCATCGCCGGCGGCGACGTCAACCTGAATCTCACGTCCCTCGACAACGTCGGCGGCACCATCGCCGGCAAGAATTCGTTGGCCATCGCCAGCACGGGCGACATCAGCAACATCAGCGGCAACCTCAAGGGTGGCGATGTCTCGCTGGTCTCCAGCGCGGGCAACGTCGTCAACCGGACCCAGGAGGTGGGCGACCGCAATCTTTCCACCGTGCTGGGCAAGACCGCCGGCATCTCGGCGACCGGCAACCTGAACGTATCCGCCGCCAAGGACGTGGTCGTCAAAGGCGGCACGGTGGACGCGGGCAAGGATGCCAGCATCGCCGCGGGCGGCAACGTCACCCTCGACACGGTCGAGAAGGTCGCCACGGAAACCACCCACAGTTCCGATTCCAGCAAATTCGGCGGCCTGACGCTGTCGAGTGGTTCGGAGGTGAAGACCACCACCATGGCCCAGAACGTGGGCTCTTCCCTGACCACCGGAGGCAAGCTGGCCATCCGCGCCGGCAAGGACATCGCCATCGCCGGTTCCAAGGTCAAGTCGGGCGGCGACCTCGACCTGGACGCCAAGGGCGACGTCAATGTCGTCGCACGCCAGGATCGGGTCACCACCCACACGGAAAGCCATCAGGAGGGCGTCGGCGTCGGCGGCGGCCTGTGGGGCAGTGAACGGGTCGTCAAGGACGAGTTCGAAGGCAAGAATTTCGCTTCGTCCATCGATGCCGGCGGCAATGCCAAGCTCAAATCCGGCAACACCATCAAGCTCGAAGGTTCGGATCTGAACGTAGCCGGCAATGCCGACATCGACGCCCGCGACATCCAGGTTCTGGCAGGCAAGGACGAGAAGCGCAGCCACACGGAAACCGATTCGCTCACCTTGATTTCAGGCGCCACAAGCAAGACCGGCACCCACACCGGGGCCGAGGCGGGTGCCGGGGTCAAGGGTCGCGAGGCCTCCGCCGCCGCTTCCGCGGAGGCCGGCGCCAGCGCCGACGCCAGCGTCAAACTGTTCAGCTCGCGCAAGGAGACCACCGACACCCTGGACTCCGTAAGCCGCGGCTCGAACCTCAACATCCGCGGCAACCTCAACGCCCGCGCCACCAACGACATCACCCTGCAAGGCGCGCAGGTCGCCACCGGTGGCGACCTGAATCTGGATGGCCGCAACGCCAATGTCCTGGCGGCCCAGGATGTGCATACGTCGACCACGACGGCCAAGGAAATCGCCATCAACCTGTCGGCCTCCGCCTTGGCCTCCGCCTTGTTGGAG
>JAAXVP010000508.1 GCA_013335435.1 Thiobacillus sp.
CGGACACCACGCCGACCGCGAGGGCGAGCGCCATGCCCAGTCCGAGCTCGGCCGGGGACAGGTAGAACACCGGCAGCATGCCGCCGGTCGGGTCGACGAGCAGGGTGAACGCCTTCGCCCCGATCAGCCCGGCTGCGCCGCCCACCGCCGCCAGCACCATCGCCGCGGCCGAGGTCAACGCCGCCAGCAGGCCGCGGGAGTAACCCACGGTCTTCATCACCGCCAGCTCGCCGGCATAGAGGGCGAGGAACAGGCCCTGCCCTGCCCCGATCAGCGTCGTGAGGAAGATCACCGAGAAGGCCGGATGCATGATGGATTCACCTCGCTCGCGCGGCCGTCACCACGCCACGTCGTCCAGCGTCTCGCCCTGCGCGGCCGGCAGCGGCGCTTCCTTCTTGAGCGGGTTGTCGGCACGCACCAGCTCGTCGGCCCGGATGGTCATCTGGGTACGCCGGCGCGGCAGGTAGTGGTTGGACGGCTTGGTGCCCCACTCGGGCATCAGCTGGTAGCCGCCGTTGGCCATGATCGCCTTGGACACCACCGAATTGGGATCGTGGATGTCGCCGTACAGGCGCGCGCTGGTCGGGCAGGAGATCACGCAGGCCGGCTTGCGCCGGTCCTCCGGGATGCTCTGGTCGTAGATGCGGTCGACGCACAGGGTGCATTTCTTCATCACCTTCTGGTACTCGTCGAACTCGCGGGCGCCGTAGGGACAGGCCCAGGAGCAGTACTTGCAGCCGATGCACTTGTCGTAGTCGACCAGGACGATGCCGTCCTCCTTACGCTTGAACGAGGCGCCGGTCGGGCATACCGGCACGCAGGGCGGTTCCTCGCAGTGCAGGCAGGACTTCGGGAAATGCACGGTCTCGGTGCAGGGGAACTCGCCCACCTCGTAGGTCTGCACCCGGTTGAAGAAGGTGCCGGTGGGGTCGGCCTGGTAGGGGTTGTCGTCGAACAGCGGCCCGGCCTGGCCGGAGGTGTTCCACTGCTTGCACGAGGTCACGCAGGCGTGGCAGCCGACGCAGACGTTGAGGTCGATGACCAAGGCGAGTTGGGTCATAACGCGTATCCGTCATTCCCGCGCAGGCGGGAATCCAGTTCGTTGATCGGATTGGGGCCATGAGGAAGAGGCAAGAAAACCTCTGGATTCCCGCCTGCGCGGGAATGACGGCATTTCATTTCGTACCGCCCTTCGTAAATTTCCCCGCAAAGTAGTTCTGCCACTGGCGCCTGGGCGGCGTCCCCGGCGCCGGCGGCACCGGCGGGAATTGCGGCGATGTTTCCGGCGCCTCGCCCGGATCGGCCTTGTAGATGCGCACCCGGACGTCGTACCAGGCGGCCTGACCGGTCACCGGGTCGGAGTTGGAGACGTGCTCGCCGGCCTCGTTCGGGGGCAGTTCCTCGGAGATCAGGTGGTTGAGCAGGAAGCCCTGCTTGGCCTCGTTGGCCTTGGGGTCCAGGTTCCAGGCCCCGGCCGCCTTGCCGATGGCGTTCCAGGTCCACACCGTGCCCGGCTCCAGCGCCTCGGACAGACGCGCCAGGCAGCGCACCTTGCCCCATTGCGACTCGACCCAGATCCAGTCGTCGTCCTTGACCCCGGCGGCGGCGGCGGTCTTCGGGTTCACGTAGAGATAGTTGTAGGCGTGGATCTGGCGCAGCCAGGCGTTCTTGCTG
>JAAXVP010000509.1 GCA_013335435.1 Thiobacillus sp.
ATCATGGTCGTGAAGGCGAAGTCCGGCTCCGACGCCCTGAAGCCGCCGACCGACTACCAGCATGTGTGGAACCCGGCCGACTCAAGCTCGTTCTGGAACCCGGTTCCGCCCACCGGCTACAAAGCGCTCGGCAGCGTGGCCGGCCGGCAGTTTGCCGGGCGCCAGTGCGGGCAGGTACCACGCCTCGGCGTAGCCGTCGCTCTCGTCGCCGACGCCGATCGCGCCGTGCACGTGCGTCACGGTCGGCACAGGGCCCGTGTACGGGCCTGGCGTGGCAGAAAACGTCGGCCGCGTGTCGCGTCCGGACTTTCCGCCGGGCGGATTTGCCCAGTGCAGCGTCGGATCGACTGCAAAGAGATGAGGCAGATGGTTGCCGTCGGCATCGACCAGCTGATTGATCCATTTCACGCGCACCGGCACGCGCCATCTCGTCTCGATGGTGAAGGACGGGTAGTTGAAGGTGCGAGGATGGTTGATCGAACCGTAGCCCCAGACGGTGCTCGGGCCGTACCCGGCCGGAAGGATCTGCTGCCGAAACTGCCGCACCGCGATCTCATAGTAGTCAGCGCTGCTGCCCCCCTGGAGCTTCACCGCGCCGCTCGCGGGCATAGAGGGAGGGATGACCAGCGGTGTGACGATGCTTTGCAGGTCGCGGAAGCCATGCGCGGTGTGGCCGCGCACCTGCTGGGCCTCGCGCAAGGCCTCGAACGAGCGTCGCGCCTGCGGGGCGAAGTTCATGGCGATCGAGGCGGTGATTCCTGCTGGGGCCAGCCCGGCGGGCAATCGCCGCAACAGATCGGTGGGACTGAGGAGCGCGCTGAAGGTCATCATCACTTGCAGCAGGCTGGCCAACTGCAGGCCGGCCAGCGCACCGAACAGCAGGGCCTCGAGCGTGTAGGGGCCGCCGATCCACCGCACGGGAATCTCCAGGAGCAACGTGTCGCCGGCGCGGCTGAAGAGGAAGTTGAGCAGGGTGGGAAATACCATCAGTCCGGCGATCAGGCGAAAGGTCCCTGCCGACGGGCGCTGGCCGGTGGCGCGCCAGCGCACCACCAGGCCTGATGCGCCAATCAACAGCAGGTACCACGGATTGCGAGTTAGCATTGCCACACACCCGGCGCTGGCGGCCCAGAACATCCAGGCAACCGGGTGCAGGCTTCGACGCCCGATGTTGGCATCCGCCGAGGGCATGGCAAGATGGGCCACGCGCGCTACCGGCCCGCGCCGTCGCTCACGCGCCTCTTCCAAAGCACACTCCAAGCCACGATCGCGGCGACGACCACGCCTCCACCCGCGAGGCCGATCGCCATCCACGGGGGCTGTGTAGAGGCGGCCTCACCGGGCATCACGAGGGCCAGGGCCGGCATCGCCTGCACGGTGGCGAGCAGGTTCTCCGACGAGCTGGCGGCGTTGAAGATGAACGCGCCAGACGGGACCTGAAGCGCCAGAAGTGCCTGCTCCGGATCATTCCATCCAGCCAAGTCCTCGCCTGCCGCGACCAGTGCCTGGATCACGAGTGCGGTTGAGTTGGCGTCGGTATCCTCGCCGAAAGCGCTCGGCTTCTGGTAGGTCCATCCACCATCGGCGTTCTGAACCAGGCGGAAGTACGCCAGGGAGGGCGCGGCCTCCTCGTGCACCTCGATGGCCATCAGCGCCAGGACGGCCATGGCAG
>JAAXVP010000254.1 GCA_013335435.1 Thiobacillus sp.
AACCCATCACGCTCATGTCGTGCAATCCAGAACGTCCAGGGGATGACCAGAACGAGCACGGCAGTCGAAAGCCAGAAAATGCCTTCCAACGCGATAAACGGCAGCAGCGCGTAGGCCAACAGGGGGCCGCCTGCACTTCCCAGGAATGGGCCGGCATTTCTTCCTCCCGTTCCAGGCAGGCCATCTCCACCTTCCGGGCCCCGAGGCGCAGGGCCGTGCGGGCCACATCGATCGCCACGTTCCCTCCACCGATAACCATCACCCGCGGCGGAACGGAGGCCGGCCGGGAAGGGCGTGTGGCAGCTGCCGCATTCGTTCTTGTAGACGGCGGGCAGCGGGATGGCGCGGCCGTGGTCGCCGGCCCAGGCGGGCAGGGAAATAGAGCACAGGGCGAGGACCAGGGCAGTGCCAGTTATCACGGCCTGACTGGCGATCGTCATTCCCGCGCAGGCGGGAATCCAGTCAAATCGAACTGGGCTCCCGCCTTCGCGGGAGCGACGATTCAGTGGGATGAGCAGGGTGCGTTTCATGATTACTTGCCTCCGACGACGAATTGGATGAAATCGGCCTTCTCGGCCGGGGTGCAGGCGCGCCCGACCACTTCCTTGCAGTTGCGCTTGAACCACTTCTCCACCTTGGCCGGGTCGCTGAAGCGTTCCGGGTTCACGGCCGGGCTCAGGGGCTGGATGGTCTTGCCGGTGACGGCGTGGCGGCCGGGATTGGCGGTGTTGTCGGTATGGCAGACGGTGCAGCTCGAAAGCTTTTCCGAGACGCCCCAGTTCCTGGCGGCGAAGGCCTGGCCGCGGGCGGCGTCGGCCTTGAAGCCGGCGCCGGCCTCGGCGCTGTAGCTGGCGACGAACTGGGCCGGGGTCTCGGCCAGGGCCGGCTGGGCCAGGGCCAAGGCGAGCAGAAGCAGGGTCTTGTTCATGATGGTGGACCTCCAGGTTGGGTTGCGACGGTCGCCATCCTCCCCCGGCCACCTTAGGCGGACCTTAACCCGCGCTTAAGCGGGGCTTAAGCCGGGCGGGCATAATGGCCGCCATGCGCATCCTTCTGGTAGAAGACGACGAACTCCTCGGCGACGGCCTCCAGGCCGGCCTGCGCCATTGCGGCTTCCAGGCCGACTGGCTGCGCGACGGCGAGAGCGCCCGCACCGCCCTGCTGTCCGAGGACTATGCCGCCGTGGTACTCGACCTCGGCCTGCCGCGCCTGGATGGCCTGGCCCTGCTGCGCATCCTGCGCGGCGCCGGCAACAACATCCCGGTCCTGGTCCTGACCGCGCGCGACGCCACCACCGACAAGGTGAGCGGCCTCGACAGCGGCGCCGACGACTACCTGGTCAAGCCGGTCGACCTCGACGAGGTGGCGGCCCGCCTGCGCGCCCTGATCCGGCGTGCCGGCGGCCAGGCCGCGCCGATGCTGAGCGTCGGCGATGTCGAGCTGGACCCGGCCGGGCGCCGGGTCTATCGGGACGGCGCCCCGGTGGAGCTGCCGGCCAAGGAATTCGCCATCCTGGAAATGCTGATGCGCAACGCCGGCAAGGTGATCTCGCGCGGCCAGCTGGAGTCCGCCCTGTACGGCTGGGACGAGGGCGTCGAGTCGAACGCGGTCGAGGTCTACATCCACCACCTCCGGCGCAAGCTCGGCCACGACCGCATCCGTACCCTGCGCGGCATCGGCTACCTGTTCGAGAAGACCTGATGAGGCAGTCCATCCAGGCACGCGTCCTGGTTCCCGTCATGCTGGCCGTCCTGGTGGTCGGCCTGGTCACGGCCTGGCTGGCCTATCAGCGCGCGGTCCACGAGGTCGACGAACTGTTCGACGCCCAGTTGTCGCAGTATGTGCGCATCATGCTGGCGCTGGCGCACGACCGCGACGACGACGAGGTGGCGCCGCCGCACATCCATGGCCACCGCTACGAAAGCAGGATGCTGTTCCAGATCTGGCAGTACGAGCATGGCCGGCCCCGGCTGCTGATCCGCTCCCCCGACAGTCCGCTCGCCTGGCCCGAAGGTGTGGCCAGGGACGGCTACTCGCAGGTACGCATCGGCGATCGGGTCTGGCGCAGCTTCGCGGCGGCCGACGAAGATGGTGAGTTGCTGGCCTGGGCGGCCCTCGATCTCGACATCCGCGACCATCTCGCCGGCGACATCGCCAAGGACAACCTGCGTCCCTACCTGTACGGCCTGCCCATCCTGGCCCTGGTCCTCTGGCTGGCCATCCGCCAGGGCCTGGCGCCCTTGCGCCGCCTGGAAACCGAGCTGGCCAGCCGGTCCCCGGATCGTCTCGACTCCCTGCCGGAAGCCGGCTTGGCGCGCGAGCTGAATCCCCTGGTGCGGACGCTCAACCGGCTGTTCGGCCGGGTCGGCAAGACCATCGAAAACGAGCGCCGTTTCACCAGCGATGCCGCCCATGAACTGCGCACCCCATTGGCCGCCCTGCGCGTGCAGTTGCAGGTGGCCCAACGCACGCCCGACGAGGCGGAGCGCCGTTCCGCCATCGACAAGGCCCTGCTCGGCGCCGGCCGCATGGCCCACCTGGTGATCCAGCTGTTGTCCCTGGCCCGTCTGGAGAGTTCGGGCACCGCCGGCGAGATGCGGCCGGTCGACCTGAACGCCCTGGCCGGCGAGGTGGTGGCCGACCTGGTCGGCATGGCCACGGACAAGGGGGTGGAACTGGAACTCGACACGGCCGGGGCCGGCCAGGTGCGCGGCAATCCGGACCTGCTCCGGGTGCTGGTGCGCAACCTGGTCGACAACGCCTTGCGCTATACCCCGGCCGGAGGCAGGGTGCTGGTCAGCCTGGCCGGACATGTCCTGCGGGTGGCCGACAACGGCCCGGGCGTGGAGTCGGCCGGGCGCGAGAAATTGGGCCTGCGTTTCCACCGCTTCGGTCCGCAGAGCGCCGAGGGCGTCGGCCTCGGCCTGTCCATCGTGCGGCGCATAGCGGAATTGCACGGGGCGACGGTGAACTTCAGGGATGGCCTGGAGGGGGCCGGCCTGACGGTCGAGGTCGCCTTCTGACGACAACCGGTATTCGGAAGCCAGGCGTTCAATCGCGTTTCGCCTTTGACCCTCTGCCTAGGCCAATGCCCCGGTGTCGCCCGGATGGGGCCGTTCAGGACCGGTCTTGCCTGGGCGGGAGTCGATCTGCTGTCTCAGGGCATGACGGATCGACATTCGTTCGCAGGAAATCCACCAGCGCCTCGGCCTCCTTGGATGCGTCGCCGTAGTCGTCGTGACGGCCCGGAATGATCTTTAGCTGCACGTGCTCGCCCGGGCGTGCCGCGTAGATGGCATAGGCTTCGGCGACAGGCACGGTGGTGTCCTCGGCGCCGTGCACGAGCAGGGTGGGGCTGCGTACCTTGCGGATGGTGTTGAGCGGGGCGATGGCGTCGAAGCGGTGACCGATGACGTGCTGGACATAGTGCAGGACGTACCAGCCGAAAGGGACGTAGGGAATGTGCTTCGATGCCAGAAGGCGGCGCATCATCGTTTCGGGGTGCGAGAAGGCGGCGATGCTGGCAACGGCGGCGATGTCGTCGCGCCTGGAGGCTACGAGCAGGGCCGCGCCGGCGCCGACGGAATGGCCAACGAGGGCAAGGCGCCGGCTATCCACCTGTGGCTGTCGATGCAGCCAGCCCAGGGCATGCTCCAAGTCTTCGGCGAAGCGGGGCAGCGAGGCAAAGCTGTCCTCGTCGCTGCGTCCGTGGCAGCGCGCATCGAAAAGCAGCACGGCGAAGCCGGCCTGGTGCAACGGTCGGGCGAGCGGGAGCAGGGTCTCGGCGTTGCCGCCCCAGCCATGCAGCAAGGCTACGGCCGGTGCCCCGCCGATCCGGGTGGCGGGTATAAACCAGCCGTACAGGCTGCGGCCGTTGACCGTGGGGAAGCGTACTTCCCGGTGCGGGAGACCGTCGGGCGATTGCCGCTCCGGTATGCGCTGGGGCGCCAGGCCATGGCGGATGACGCGATGGAAGCCCAAGAGCAGAAGCAGCGCAAGGCCCAGACCGGAAAGGAGTATGGGCGTGGCAATCATCCGGCTCCCGCCGGTGGGTAGTCCACGTATGCGCCGCCTGCCCCGCTGTTCGATTGCCTTTGGGCGATCACCCGCACAACCGGCACACGCTCATCAGCATCAGGTCCTTGGCTGCGCCGTCGATGCCGGGGGCATGCAGCTTGAGGCGCTTGTTGTCGTCGACCTGGCCGGTGGCGATGGCCAGGAGCATGAGAATGAGCGGCGAGACGCCGCCCTCGCGGGCGCTGGTGAGCAGTTCGCCGCCGGTGCGGGTGATGAAATGGTCTTCATCCGGGTCGACCACGAACAGGCGCATGCCCTCATGGGCCTCGTCCAGGCGCAGGCTGAGGACGCGGCCGTCCTTGAGCAGCCAGCTCTCGAAGTCCCATTCCGAGGTGGTCGGGGCCAAGTCGTCGGTGATCAGGTGGCCGAAGAAATCCGGCTCGGCCTTGGCGGCGCCGCCGGGGATCAGGCCCAGTTGCTCGATCAGCTTGAACCAGTCTTCTGCGGTCATGGGGTGTCTCCCAGGGGCATGAAGCAGAACACGAAGCGGCCGTGCTGGAAATTCACCATCAGGGTGCCGCCGCGGTTCTCGGCGTAGTCGACCCAGCCCGGCGTGGCGCAGCCCTGGTGGCATTCGCTGACGCCGTTGGGCGATTCCAGGTTGCGGTCGCGGTCGTAGAAGGACAGCAGCATGGCCTCGCCGAGCAGGTGCTCGGCATTGGTCTCGGCCAGCTTCAGGCAGGCGTTGAAGTCGAGGCCGAGTTCGGCGGCGTCGAGGTGGAGGGTTTTCATCGGGGTGTCTTGGGTGGGTGGGGATGGAGGCGTGGCTCCCTCACCCCTGCCCCTCTGTGGGCCTGCGGCCCATCCCGCTCTTCGAGCGGGACCGCCACTGTGTGGCGTCCTGCGCCCTGCGGGCTGGTCCCAAAGGGCGAGGGGTTTAACTCCCTTCCCCCTCCGGGGGAAGGGGTGGGGATGAGGGAGCAACGGTTGCGCATCAAACCAGCCTCTTCAGTTCGTACAGCAAATCCAGTGCCTCGCGCGGGCTCAGGCTGTCCGGGTCGATGGTGTTGAGGCGGTCGAGGGCCGGCGCGGCGGGCGGTTCCGGGGCCAGCCTGCCGCCGGCCCCAGATC
>JAAXVP010000510.1 GCA_013335435.1 Thiobacillus sp.
GGGGGAGGGGCTGGGGGAGAGGGGGCCTTTGTATCATGTCAAGACGACCCTTACCGCACCCGCACCTTGGTCATCTCCTGGCCGTCCTCGCCCATCACGTGGGTGGAGCAGGCCAGGCAGGGGTCGAAGCTGTGCAGGGTGCGCAGGATCTCCAGGGGCTGGTCGGCCTTGGCCAGCGGGGTATCCATCAGGCTGGCCTCGAAGGCGCCGATCTGGCCCTTGGGGTCGCGCGGGCTGCCGTTCCAGGTGGTCGGCACGACGCACTGGTAGTTGTCGATCTTGGTGTCCTTGATCCGCACCCAGTGGCCGAGCGCGCCGCGCGGCGCCTCGGTGAAGCCGGCGCCCTTGGCCTCCTTGGGCCAGGACGACGGCTCCCACTTTTCGACGTTGGCGGTGCTGAGATCGCCGGCCTTCAGGTTGGCCATCAGCTTGTCGAAGAAGTAGGACATCTTGTGCGCCGCCCACTGGCATTCCAGGCCGCGCGCCGCGGTCCGGCCGAGGGTGGAGAACAGGGCCTGGACCGGGGCGTCGAGCGCCTTGAGCAGGGCGTCGACCGGCTCCTTGAACTCCGGGTTCTTCTTGGCGTAGCCGATGATGTAGCGAGCCAGGGGGCCGACCTCCATGGCGTGGCCGCGCCAGCGCGGCGACTTGATCCAGGAGTACTTGCCGGACTCGTCCAGCTCCTGGATGTTGGTCTTGGTGCCCTTGGTCTTGGGGCCGAGCACGAAGTTGGGCTCGGTGACGCCGTCCCAGGGGTGCAGGCCCTTGGTCTCGTCCGGGTACTTGTACCAGGAGTGGGTGACGAATTCCTGGATCTGCTCCGGATCCTTGAGATCGACGTCGTGCACCTTGCTGAGGTCGCCGTTGATGATGGCGCCGCGCGGCAGCAGCAGGTTGCCGGTCGAATAGTCGTTGGCCTTGTCCGGGATGTCGCCGTAGGACAAGACGCTCTTGGACGACAGGCCGCCGCCGTACAGCCAGCCCTTGTAGAACTTGGCGATGGCGATCAGGTCGGGGATGTAGACCTGCTCGACGAACTCGATGGAGCGGTCGATGATGCTCTTGACCAGGTTCAGGCGCTCCATGTTGATGGCGCCCACCGCGCCGGTGCCCTCCATGTTGATGGCGCAGGGCACGCCGCCGACCAGCCAGTTCGGGTGCGGGTTCTTGCCGCCGAAGATGGTGTGGACCTTGACGATCTCCTTCTGGAAGTCGAGCGCCTCCAGGTAGTGCGCCACCGCCATCAGGTTGGCCTCGGGCGGCAGCTTGTAGGCCGGGTTGCCCCAGTAGCCGTTCATGAACGGGCCGAGCTGGCCGCTCTCGACGAACTTCTTCAGGCGGTTCTGCAGGTCGCGGAAATAGCCGGGCGACGACAACGGCCAGTTGGAGATGCTCTGGGCCAGGTCCGAGGTCGCCTTGGGGTCCGCCTTCAGGGCCGACACCACGTCCACCCAGTCGAGCGCGTGCAGGTGATAGAAGTGCACCAGGTGGTCGTGCACCTGCAGGTTCAGCTGCATGATGTTGCGGATGCTGTTGGCGTTCTCCGGGATCTGGATGCCCAGGGCATCCTCCACCGCGCGCACCGAGGTCAGCGCGTGGGTGCCGGTGCAGACGCCGCAGATGCGCTCGGTGAAGGCCCAGGCGTCGCGCGGGTCGCGG
>JAAXVP010000255.1 GCA_013335435.1 Thiobacillus sp.
CTTACGCGGAAGGTTTTCCGGTCCGCTTCCAACATGCCATTTCCCCGACATATAAGTATTATAACCATTAAGCTTCAATGCTTCTGCAATTGTAACACACTGATTATTAAGATACCCCTGGTAAGATGGAAAACCAAGGTCTTTTACCATATCCCCTACTCCCGCCTGATGCTGATAGAGCCCTGTAAGCAATGATGACAAGGTTTTATAACGCTTCCCGAAGCTGTCCAACCAGGGCATCCCTCCTTACAGGACTCTATCAGCACCAGGCGGGGGTAGGGGATATGGTTAACGACCTGGGATACCCTTCGTACCAGGGTTACCTGAATGACGGTGACCAGGCTACCCGTGGGGTTGTCGTCGCGGTCCACCCAACAGCGCGCCTTGGGAATGTGCTTCTCGACGCAGAAGCGGTGCCGATCCTGATATTTCATGGTCATGAAATGGCGCCATTCCGCCTGGGTCATGTGCTGGCGCAGCCAGTGGTGATGGTTCCGGACATCGGGACTGGCACCGGGGCCACCGGCAGGACCGCGCGGGTTTTCCCAGTTGGTGCCTGGGCCGCCGGCCGGGCCGGGCGGATTGTCATCGCGGTCGCGCGCCAGGGCGGTCGTCGCGGTCAATGCCGTCATGACGGCGAACAACAAGGCTTGGGTGTAGGTACGCATCTTTGTCTCCTTGGCTATTCATCCGCGTTTCATTCAACGCGTGATTGCATACTAGGCCGCACCTGTTATCCGGCCAGCTCCGGATTGCAAGCAATTGTTTCCGTCTGTTGCGCCGCGAAGAAGGCCACCGCCTCCTCGCCCTTGCGGCTGCGCGCCATGCCCGGCAGCGAGCGCCAGATGCGCTTGCCATAAGGTTTGTCGACCAGGCGCGGGTCGCAGATCATGAGCACGCCGCGGTCGCTCTCGCGCCGGATCAGGCGGCCGGCGCCCTGTTTCAGGCTGATCACCGCATGGGGCAGTTGGTAGTCGAAGAACGGGTTGCCGCCGGCCTGCTTCATGGCCTCGATGCGCGCCGCCAGGACCGGGTCGTCGGGCGGCTGGAACGGCAGGCGGTCGATCACGACCAACGACAGTGCCTCGCCGGCGACGTCGACGCCTTCCCAGAAGCTCTGGCTGCCCAGGAGCACGGCATTGCCCAGCTCGCGGAAGCGGTTCAACAGCTCGCTGCGGCTCTGGCTGCCCTGCAACAGCAAGGGAAAGGCCATGCCTTCCGTCAGCATCTTGGCCTCGATCAGGCCATAGGCCTCGTTCATCGCCCGGAGCGAGGTGAAGAGCAGAAAGGCCTTGCCGCCACTCGCCTTGACCACCGGCCAGGCGGCCTCCACCACGGCCCGGGTATAGCCGGGCGTGTTGGGATCGGGCATGCCCTCCGGCACGTAGAGCAGGGCCTGGTGGGCATAATCGAACGGGCTTTCCCAATAGCCGGTGGCCGCCTCAGGCAGGCCGATCTGCCATTGGAAATGGCTGAAATCGCCGCGCACCGACAGGGTCGCCGAGGTGAATATCCAGGCCCGGCTGTCGTTCTCGATCTGGCGCGCGAACAGCTCGCCGATGTCGAGCGGCGTGATGTGCAGCAGCACCGAATGGGTGGCGATCTCCAGCCAGCGAATCTGGCCGCCCTCCTCGCCCTTGCGCCAGTCGGCCAGGGTGGCGCGCAGTTCCCGGCAGCGCTCCAGGCAACTCTTCAGGCCTTGCGAGCGCTCGGCCTGGGTATCGAGCAGGACCGCCAGGTCGTCCAGGCGCTGGGCCAGCTCGGCCAGGCCATCGCTGAATTCGCCCCTGGCCAGGGCCTGGGCGGCCGGCAAACGGCCGGACAGGTTGTTCAGGGACAGCCGGATCAGGCGCGCCGCACCATCGACCTCGGCGGCGCATTTGGGCAGCTCGGTGAAATCGGCCGCCGACTCGGCCGCCTCCTGGCGCACGTCGCGGGTCAGGTCCACCACCATGCCGGTGGTCACGGTGCGGCCGAAGAACAGGCTGGCGATCTCCGGCAACTGGTGCGCCTCGTCGAAGATGAGGGCGTTGCAGGCCGGCAGCAGTTCGCCGGCGCCCTCGTCCTTGAGCCAGACGTCGGCGAAGAACAGGTGGTGGTTGATCACCACCAGGTCCGCCTCCAGCGCCTTCTTGCGCGCCTTGAGCACGAAGCAGCCCTGGAAATGCGGGCAGTCGCCGCCCAGGCAATTGTCGCGGGTCGACACCGCGTAGGCCCAGGCGGGTGAGTTCTCCGGCACCTCGGGCAGGGCCATGCGGTCGCCGGTCGGATCGACGGCGGCGAACTGGGCGATGCGGCGCAGGTGGCGGGCCTGTTCCTGGGTGGTCAGGCGGGCATCGGCCAGGGAGCGTTCGAGATGGTAGGGGCAGACGTAGTTGGCCCGGCCCTTGAGCAGGGCAGCCTGGATGGGCAGGTTGAGCGCCTTGCGCACGGCCGGGATGTCGCGGTGAAAGAGCTGGTCCTGCAGGGTCTTACTGCCGGTGGAGATGATGCACTTGCCGCCGTCGAGCAGGGCCGGGACCAGATAGGCCAGGGTCTTGCCGGTGCCGGTGCCGGCCTCCACCACCAGGCGTTCGTGTTCGGCCAAGGCACGGGCGACGCGCTCGGCCATCTCCAGCTGCTGCGGGCGGGGGCGGAACTCGGGGATGACCTCGGCCAAGCGGCTGTCGGTCGAGAAGAGTGAATGCAACACGGGGGAGATATCTGGCAAAGCAGGAAGCCAAACGAAAGCTGCAATGGCTACAGTTTAACGTGCCTAATCGACAACTCGGCGCAAGGTTGGAGGACACATCGGGATCAGGCCTGCAATCCAGCCGGCATTAATCAAAGTGTCCACCGAATCCTGATTACCGCATGCCGCCCCAACGTCGGATACCTGGCATAACCACGAAGGGCAAGTCGGAACCTTAAGCGGAAGTTGGAGGTATATGTCGGGGCTTCCGCTCCGCAACCCCCACCAGCCATTGAGACAATCAAAATGATCGTTTATCTTTCCTAACGTCTCGCGATTGTGTCGTGCCTCGTTAGGCCGCAATCGGTGACATATAACAAACCAAGAGCTGCGGAGGTTCAATGAGTTACAACAAGACCGGCTATGTTATACGGCAAGCCATCCCGTGTTATACGTCGTTTTTGCTGTTGAATTTACGTTAGGCATCTCAGATCCGCATTGGCAACCCGCTACCATAGGATTCCGTCATGCTTTTCCGGAAACTCACCAAATGGGACGACCCCGCAAAGACCCCGGCGTTGCTCTTCGTTGTCCAGATCATCGAGGAGATGCTGTTTGAGTTCTCGTTGGACACCTACAAGGCATCTGTGATGCACACGGGCCTTCTATGTCAGGAGGCTCGGGCCACAATCGCCGATGTCGAAGCAGGAAACATTAAGTCGCCAAACATTGCCCATGTAGCGGCCGAGCTCGCGGCAAATCTGGAAAAGGACCCCGTTGCACTCTCGCTGGCTCCTCTACCCGCAAGTGCGTTCATGTCCGCGCTCAAGAACCCTAAGACTCCTACGAAGGAGCTAGAGACTGTTCTTGAACTGTTGGCAGTCCAGTTCTCACCAAATCGATATCGCCAGCGGAACGAGGATCTCCTACTCCAGGCTGTCGAAGCCGGAGCTCCGTACGCACACCTTAGAAGACTTGCGCGGACCTACGTGACGACCCTAACGGCGCTGGGTTTCAGTACGCGTTACCTCCAAGAACAAACACAAGACTTCTTCCACTACGGCTCGGGACGAATCACGGGGGCAGAGTCCCTCCGCTCTTACTTCAAGCTCTTCCCGTCTGAACAGACCGAGTACATAGTTGTCTTTCGAGCGGATCGAATTTTCGATCACGTCGTGCCCGCATTATCTGGTTTAAAGATCGCGGTGTCGAAGGACGTGCCCAAGGAACTCGACCTGACACAGTTGCCGCCGAGCTTCACGCCCAGTGACGACGTACTGTTCGCTACGGTGCAGAAAGTGTCCGCCGCCGACCCATACTCAGCGCGAGACAGTGCAGAACGGCTCCTGAATCTGACTGCGACGCTTCTCACGCTCTTCCACCACCGCGAACGGCCGGATTGGGCACACGAATGCGTCGTCTACGCGACGAAAACAAAAGTCCATCTCGCAGTTTCGGAGCCGATAAATTCAATGCAGAAGTGTGCTGACCTTCAGCAATCCGTCGCAAGCAAGCGCCTTCAAGAGTTTGCTAGCAGTTTCTCTCTGGAAGCCGATTCGTTTTCAAAGTTCCTACGCAGTGCGGAGCTGCACGCTCTCGCAGTGCGTAGCAACGCCGACGAGAATCAAATCCTCAACCTTTGGATTGCGCTCGAGTCCCTAGTGCCATCAGAGTCGAAATCTGACGACATCTCGAACATTGAGCACATCATCAGGTGCTTATTGCCGTTCCTGAACTTTGGATACGTTGAGCGGCTCGTCAACAACCTCGTGAAAGACCTCCTGCAATGGAACTCCGAGTTCACGCGAAGCCTGTTCAAGGCCATCCCAGGAAGAAAGTTCACCGACAAGGTGGTCCGACTCGTCGCCCTTCCGGACTTTAGTGCGCCGCGACGCCGTTTGGAGGACTCTTTCAAGGACTTCCATCTGCTGAGAGACCGCTTTGACTACTTCAAGCAGATGCTATCGACTAGCAGTTCGGTTGCCGCCGCGCTCGATGCCCATAGTCAGCGGTTGGAGTGGCAGATTCGCCGCATATACCGGACACGGAACATCATTGTGCACAGCGGGATTACACCGAGGTACACGAAGCCGCTAATCGAGCATACCCATGACTATCTCGATACGGTTCTAAGTCTACTGGTCCGACTTGCCTCAAAGCCGAAGACAATCGACTCCGTGGGGCAGGGCTTCAAGTACGTGGAGCTCCGCTACCGTCAGTACTACGAGAAGCTCAGCGAGAAAGGAGTTGTGTTTGATACGGACAACATCGACACCCTCGTCTTCTGTCGCTGACGAGACGCCTAACCCATCATTCGTGGTGACCTGCGCGAAAGGTTTAGGTTTGTTCGATGTCTGCCCCCGAGCGAGCCGGCTTGAACTGACCCACAAAGGTGTGCGGGCAGACGTTGAACAAAGCTCTAAGGAGGAAACCGCGGGCGAAGGCGATA
>JAAXVP010000511.1 GCA_013335435.1 Thiobacillus sp.
CTTGGTATAGGTGGCCGGGTTGGAGCGGGGCGTGCGGCCGATGGGCGTCTGGTCGATGCTGATGATCTTCTCGATGTGTTCGGCGCCCTCGATGCCGGCGATGGCCCCGGGCGCGTCCACCTTGATGCCCTTGGCCAGGGCCAGGTGCTTGTAGAGCGTATCCATGACCAGGGAGCTCTTGCCCGAGCCGGAAACGCCCGTGACGCACACCAGGCAGCCGAGCGGTATGGCCGCGTCGATGCCCTTCAAGTTGTTGGTGGTCACGCCCCTAAGCGTCAGGACGCCCTTGCCCGGCCGCCGGGTTTCCGGGATGGGCGAGGCGGCCTCGCCGCGCAGGTACTTGCCGGTGAGCGAGTGCTTGTCGGCCACAAGCCCCGCCACGTCGCCCTGGTAGACGAGCTCGCCGCCCAGGCGCCCCGAGCCGGGCCCCAGTTCGATGACGTGGTCGGCGTGGCGGATGGCGTCCTCGTCGTGCTCGACCACGAGCACGGTGTTGCCCCGGCTTTGCAGCTGGCGCAGGGTGCCGAGCAACCGGTCGTTGTCGCGGGGGTGCAGGCCGATGCTCGGCTCGTCCAGGACGTAGGTGACGCCGACCAGGCCCGAGCCGAGCTGGCCGGCCAGGCGGATGCGCTGGGCCTCGCCGCCGGAGAGCGTGGCCATGTTGCGCGACAGGGACAGGTAGTCCAGGCCCACGCCGGTGAGGAATTTCAGGCGATGGGTGAGCTCTTTTAACAGCGGCTCGGCGATGAGCGACTCGGCCCCGGCGAAGGCCAGCCCGGAAAGCCAGGCCAGGGCCCGGTCGATGGGCATGGCGCAGAATGCGGCGATGTTCTCCCCGGCCACGCGCACGGCCAGGGCCTCGGGCCGAAGCCTGGCCCCCAGGCAGACCGGCCACGTAAGCGATCTTGGCCCGATCGGTAACGAAGTTACTGTCCAGCATCGTGCGCGGCGCTTCGCAATGGCGCTGGAAGTGGTCGAAGTAGTACAGCGCCAGGGTGGGGTTATAGATCAGCTCCTTGGCGTCGTAGGTGAAAGCGTAGCCGTTGTAGAAGCTGCGCATGGTCGCCAGCGCCTCGCCGGCCCGTTCAGTAGGATAGCCGCACTCCCGGACGATCTCGTCCAGCGTCTCGGCTACCTCGGCCTCCCAGAAGCCGCACAGATCGTGCAAGGCCGGCTCGAAGGAGATGTGCTTGGCCACGTTGTAGCCGCTGGTGGCATCGCTCAACACCACCGGCGACACCCCGGTGATGAACACCCGCTCCAACCCCCGGCCGGCTGCGCCGTTCTTGATGAACTTGAACAGGCTCTGTTTGCCGGTGAGTTTAAGGAAGCCACCTGGGCAGCACTTGTCTCGCTGGCTTTGAACCGTCTGACAGAATAGATTTACAGCTTCTCCTGCGTCGGCAGGTAAGGCATCTTGATGCCCTCGATGCCCATTAATTCTGATAGCGCCGCCCGCATGGCCGCCCGGTCGTCCCAGGGATATTCGGTCTCCCCAAAACACATCGACTGCTCATGTCCCTTGCCACAGGCCACCACGATGTCGCCTTTTTTGGCCATGTGCACGGCCCGGCGGATGGCTTCACCCCGGTCAGGGATCCTGAAGAAAGTCTTCCCCTCCACACCCCCTTGTGAAATGGCACCTTCAGCCA
>JAAXVP010000512.1 GCA_013335435.1 Thiobacillus sp.
TTCCTGGCGCGCCGCGATCGTTCCCGCCAGGCTGTTGGCCATGGCCTGGACCCGATCGAGTTCGCCCTGCAGCCCGGCCTGTTCCTCGGCCAGCTGCTGGCGCTGCTGGATCAACTCCCGGCGTTCACAATCGAGCGCCTGCAATGCTTTCAATACCTGCAACTGTTCCGGCACGGTCATGCCTCCCTGTGTGATATCGACTGGGCCGGCCACCTCAAGGCAACCGGCCGCTGACGGTCAGCGGACGAGAAACGGGTCGCGCTCCCCGTCGTGGATGAGAATATCGAGGCGCCAGCCCCGCGCTGCCGCCTCTGCGCCGAGACGGGCGGCCAGTTCAACGACCGCCGGCCGCTCGGTGGCGAAATGCCCGGCGTCGAGAAGTGCCAGACCAAGATCCTCCGCCAGGCGCGCCTCATGATATTTGATGTCGCCGGTGACCAGCACGTCGGCCCCCCGGCGTTTGGCCTCCCGGATCAGCCCGGCACCGCTGCCGCCGCAGACGGCCACCTTGCCGACCGCTCGTTCCGACGCGCCGACCAGGCGGACGGTCCGACAGTCGAACACCACCTTGAGACGGTCGGCCAGCGCCGTCAGGGTCACCGGTTCGGCCAGATGGCCGATCCGGCCCAGGCCGGTGCCCGGCAGGGTATTGGCCAGCGGCACCAGGTCATAGGCTACCTCCTCGTAGGGGTGCGCCTTGATCAGCTTTTCCAGCACCCGACTCAGGCGCCGCTGCGGCACCACGGTTTCCAGGCGTATCTCCTCGACCCGTTCACGGCGGCCCGCCTCGCCGATGAACGGCGTGGTGCCGGGGCCTGGGCGGAACGTGCCGACCCCGGCGGTCCGGAAGGAGCACTGGTCGTAGCCGCCGATGTGGCCGGCGCCCGCGGCGAACAGCGCCTCGGCGACCGCCTCGACGTGGTCGGCCGGCACGAAGACCACCAGCTTGAACAGGTGCCCGGCCGTCGGTTGCAGCGGCTCGGCGGCAGTGAGCTCGAGTCGGGCGGCCAGCCAGTCATTGAGCCCGTCCGCCGCCACGTCGAGATTGGTATGCGCGCTCACGATCGCCACCCCGCTGCGGACAGCCTGCCAGACTACCCGGCCGACCGGGTCTTCGGGGGTCAGCCGGCGCAGGGGCTTGAACAGCAGCGGGTGATGGGTCACCAGGAGTTGGGCTCCCTGCCCGCTCGCGGCGGCCACCGCCGCACCGCCCGGATCGAGAGCGACCAGGATCCGCTCCACGGTTGCCGACGGATCGCCAACCTGCAGGCCGACGGTATCCCACTCCTCGGCAAGATCCGAGGGGTACAGCCCGTGCAGCAGACCGAGCAGATCCTGCACCCGGGCGGTCCGCACCGTCATGGCCGACGCCGAAAAGACAAAGAGTGCAACTCGAGGGATCGGTTGCACTCTTGCCGGGAGGTTAAAGCAAACGGAGTCGGTGTTGGCATGCGTCGCACGACCTGCTCTGGCAAATGGTGGGCCCACCAGGACTCGAACCTGGGACCGACCGGTTATGAGCCGGTGGCTCTACCAACTGAGCTATAGGCCCGCAAAGCGAAAGTGTATATTAGGCGAGGCCTGTCTTAGTGTCAAGCATTTTTCAATTGTTTTCCGGCATTATTCAGGATGTTGCAAGAACGGAAT
>JAAXVP010000256.1 GCA_013335435.1 Thiobacillus sp.
GGCCGTGCTGGCGCGCGGCCTGGTCCGCGCCGAATGCCCGCGCGCCACCATGGCCCTGCACAAGGGCCAGCCGGTGTCCGGCGCCTATGTCGTGCTGTCCGGCCGCCTGCGCGTGTTCGCCCTGGCGCCCAACGGCACCGAGGCCACGCTGTATTTCATCGACCCCGGCGAGACCTGCGTCCTGGCCCTCAACTGCCTGTTCAACGACCTGCTCTACCCGGCCTGGGTGCAGGCCGAGACCAACACCAGCGTCGCCCTCATCCCGGGCGCCGTCTACCGCACCCTGTTCGAACGCGAGCCGGCGATCCAGAACCTGACCGTGCACACCCTGTCCACCCTGGTGTTCCGCCTGATGTCCGAACTCGAACTGGTGCATTCCAGCCACCACAAACAGCGCCTGGCCAACTTCATCCTCATGCAGGCCGCCTCCGACGGCATCCTGCGCATGACCCAGCAGCAGCTCGCCCAGCACCTCGGCACCACCCGCGAAGTGGTGGCCCGGCTGTTGCAGGAGTTCGTCGGCCAGGGGCTGGTGGATACCCGGCGCGGGGCCGTGGCGATCCGGGATCTGTTCGGGTTGCGGCGGGTGGTGTCGGAGGAGATGACCCGGCCCTGACGGCCGGGCGCCGTACCACGGCGATCTTTCCTGCCCGCCCGGGCCGACGGGCACCCTGGCCGGCCGGATCAACCAGCTTCTTGCATCACTGGTGCGCACGAGCATGAACCAGAAGAAGAAGCCCGTGGTCAGGGGCCGGGAAAGCCACGGCAAGGCCGGCCAGACATCCGTCAGGTCGAGCAGCATGCCCGTGCCGGGATGGGGACCGAAGCCCGCCAGGGCGGGAATGCGGTACCAGTAATATCCGGCCACCGCGGCGGCGGCGAACAGCCTGGCCAACCGGGTACGGCCCGCGGCCGTCTGGCCATAGCGCCGGTAGGCGGCGCTGTAGAGTGCCAGGGAGGCCAGGCCGCCGCCCAGGGGCCAGGCATACCCGGCCGCGATTTGACCGAGCGTCACCGTGCCCGAGTAATCCGGCACCTGGTACCAGCCCAGCACAAAGCCGGCGAAGCCCCCTGTCATGAGGTGTCCGGCCGCCTTGGCAAGCCGGCCCGGTCCCGTGACCAGCGGGTTCATCGACCGGGTGGAGTCGGGACAGGGCGTGCTGCAGCGACGGCAGGCGCCGCAACGCGCGTTGGCCGGCGTGAACGCCGGCGCCTGGCCATACAACCGTTCCACCGGATGGATGGGACACAGCCCGTTGCACCAGCCGCTACGCCAGTCATAGAGCCAACCGAACCCGAGCGCGAGGGCCGCCGCCGCCACCAGCATCAACGCCGTGGCGGGACCGTCGGTGTCGAGCAGGACGTGGCGCAGCGGCACGATCAGCACCAGGGCGGCCAGGCCCAGCACGGCGGCAGCGCGGTGCGGCATCGGCCACTCCAGCGAACGGCCGATGCGGCCGGGCAGCAGGCTGAAGGTCGCCATCGGA
Organism: Thiobacillus sp.; assembly: GCA_013335435.1. Classification (GTDB taxonomy): domain Bacteria; phylum Pseudomonadota; class Gammaproteobacteria; order Burkholderiales; family Thiobacillaceae; genus Parasulfuritortus. Next base: position 1,488 of record JAAXVP010000256.1, read on the forward strand.
CAGATGTTGCGCCATACGCCCGGGGCGACCACGATGAGCGCGGGCGCCAGGGGAATCAGGCCATTCCAGAACAAATCCAGGCCGATGGACGGCCGCAGGATCAAGGTCGACACGAGAACGACGCCGCCCAGCAGGACGAGCGCCTGGATGCCGCGCCACGGGAATGCGGATCCGGGGGCGGCGGCGGACGGCCCGAGAGGCCACGGGCCACCGAGATGGACTGCCATGTCGGATGCTCCTTGCAGGGAAAGGCCGCCGCGGCGGACGGCGGCCGGGGTGAACGAATCGGACGGAAGGCGAGCCGGGGAGGCGCCTACTTGGCCATCGCCTTGACGGCGTCCTCGGTGGTCCAGACCCCGTTGGCGATCATGCCGTAGTTGACCAGGGCGGCCTTGTAGGCGTCGGCTCCGGGCGCGGCCACCGCGTCCTTGACCACGTAGACCCTGAAGCCGTTTTCCATCAAGGCCCGCATGTGGGAATCGACGCACAGGTTGGCCACCATGCCGCCCAGGATGACGGTATCGATGTTCCGGCTGCGCAACTGGTAGACCAGGTCGTTGCTCTCCGGGCCGTACATCTTGTGCGGGGCCACGACGATGGTCCTGCCGTCGAGGATGTACGGCTTGTAGCGGTCGTAGAAATCGGCACCCGAGCCTTCGAAACCGCGCGCATCGTTCAGTCCGGCGCGGTGCAGCGCCTTCATGTCGAGCAGTTGCCGCTGCAGGGCCCCGGCGTTGCTCCAGCCCTTGTCGAGGGCGGTATAGACGAGCGGGTCCACGGCCAGGGCGAAACCGGTCTGCTTGGCCGCCTTCATCAACCGCTCGATGTTGGCGATCGTGTCGAGCTCCTTGAGGTTGTCGGCGAGCAGTTTGTAGAGCATTCCGTCGCTACGCAGAAAATCATTCTGCGGATCGGTGATCAGGACCGCGGTGCGCGCCTTGTCCAGCGCCGGGATCGGACTGCCGGCCGCACCGGCGGACGGGGAAAGGCACAGGGGAACGGCCAGAAACACGGCCAGGAGGATGGTTTTCATGGTTGACCTCTTCGAAAGTGGATGGGCGTGCCGGCACCGGAACCGGCGACGGCGGGGCCATGCTAGGCAGCCGTGCCGAACCGGTATGTGACTATTGCTACGCGGCCCTGGTGGATTGCGGCGGCCACCCGATCCGGCCGCCCTGTGTAGCTTTTGCTACTGATCGCCCTTCCCGACGCCGCCATCCTGTCCGCCTCTTTGCCCTGTCCGGAGGTGACGCATGCTTGCACAATGGCTCGATTTCCTTGGCCTGTTGGCGGTCCTCGCCCTGCTCGGCGCGGCCGTGGTGTTGACCGCCGTGTTGCGGGAAATGGCCCCCGCGGCCGGCCTGGCCGGACGCCGGCGGTTCCTGCTCGCGGCCGCCTTCGGCCTGGGCGTGCTGGCCTTCGCGGCCAAGGCGACCGCCATCGGCATCATGGTGACCATGCCGGAGGCGACCCTGGCGTACCTGGCCGCCCTCCAACCGCCGAAACGGTCGCCGCATCCGCGCGCCCTGCCGCGTTCCGGTCCGCCTCCCGTCAAGGCGCCCTATGCCTGGCAGGCCCTGCCCCCGACGGCGCCCGACCCGGACGGCAACCCGACCACGGCGGAGAAGGTCGCCTTGGGCGAGCGCCTGTTCCACGACAAAGCCCTGTCGCTCGACCATAGCGTGGCCTGCGCCTCCTGCCACGACGTGATCGGCGGTACCGGGGTGGATGGGCGCGCGACGTCGGAAGGCATCGCCGGCCAACTCGGCAAACGCAACGCGCCGACCGTATGGAACGCCGCCTTCCAGGCCCGGCTGTTCCTGGACGGCCGGGCGCCGTCGCTGGAGGAACAGGCCAAGGGGCCGCCGGTGAATCCCATCGAAATGGGCATGGCCAATCTGGCCGCGGTGACCGCGCGGGTGGCGGCCGAGCCGGCCTACCGGGCGGCCTTCGCGCAGGCATTCGGACCGGACCGCGCCATCGACATCCAGGCGGTGGTGGGCGCCATCGCCGCCTATGAACGCACCCTGGTCACCGCGGACTCGCCCTACGACCGCTACGTGCGCGGCGACAAGGCCGCCCTGGATGCCGCCCAGGTACGCGGCATGGCGCTGTTCGAGAAGGTCGGCTGCGTGGTCTGCCACCACGGCCCGAATTTCAGCAGCGCCAGCCGGTTCGATGCCCGTGCGCCCTATCGGCTGTTCCCGGCCTACGGCAACGACTATGTCGCGCGCTACCGGCTGGCCGACGACCTCGGCCTGGCCCTGGGCCCCAGCGGACGCGGCGTCTGGAAGGTGCCGTCGCTGCGCAACGTGGCGCTGACCGGGCCGTATTTCCACAACGGCTCGGTGGCCCGGCTGGAAGAGGCGGTGCGGATCATGGCGACCTCGCAGCTCGGCTTCAAGGTGATGGCCGAGCCGGCCGGGGCAGGCGCGGTGTATCTGTCCACCGCCGACCATGCCTTGCACCGGGTCGAGCGGCGGGTACTGGGCGAGGCCGACGTGCGCGACCTCGCCGCTTTCCTGCGCGCGCTGACCAGTGAACGCTTGGCCACCATCGTGGAAGGGGGCGGGTCCGCGTTATGATGATCGCCGTGCGGCCGTTTCCGGCCGGTCATTGCGAAAGGTTGCGACATGACACGGACCCTGTTGCCTTTACTGCTCGGCCTGCTGACCGCCGTCCCGGCGGCGGCCGAGGACTGGCTCATGATCGGCCGCGGCGGCGAATGCTTCCCGATCCGCGACGTGCTCGAACAGAAGTTGCCGGATGCGGCCCACGTGCGCGGCCCGGATGCCTTCGTCAGCTACCTGCGCGGCCGGGGCTACGAGGTGATCCGGCGCGAGGAGAAGATGCAGTGGGGACGCCTGATCGCCATCCAGGTGCCGGCCCTGAAGCTGGGCTTCGGCTTCGCCGAGCGTTCCCTGTGCGAGAACTTCCCGAAACCGGCCAACTAATAAACCGGCAGCCCGATACCGAACCACCGCGTCGCCCCCGCCTGCGCGGGCATGACGAATCATCGGCGTTTCCCTAGCGTTCCCGGCCGCGTTGGACCACATAGACAATGCCGCCCCGGTCCAGGGCGAGGTCGCGCAGTTCGCGCTCGTCCATGGCGCGCAATTCCGCCTCGGCGCGCCGGCGGGCCAGGCGCGCGGCCAGCCGACCCAGACCGTATGCCAGCCAGCGCCGGGTATCCGATTGGGTAGGTAGTCTTGCGGTCATGCTTGGCTCCGGGATCGTTTTCTTCATGCTAGGGCGACCGCGGCAACCGTTACAGCATCAGCAACACATCAATTGATGCATTACAGTTAGGCCATTGCAGCCACTGTATCGGTCGCCGCAGCCAGTCACTGTGCCGGTGCCTCCAGGCGGGCCGGGACTAGACTGGCAATGTCAGGAGGGGCCCATGAACCTGTACGAAAACCTTGCCGCCCAGTTGAAGGACGCCATCCGCCAGGGCGTCTACCCGCCCGGCGAACGGGTGCCGTCGGTACGCCGGTTGTCGGAACGGCACCGGGTCAGCCCGGCCACGGTAGTGGCGGCCTACCGGCTCCTGGAAAGCCACGGCTGGCTGGAGGCGCGACCGCAGTCCG
>JAAXVP010000513.1 GCA_013335435.1 Thiobacillus sp.
CGGGAGCGGTTGGGACCTGGTGCTGATGGACGTGCAGATGCCGGGGATGGACGGGTTGGAGGCCACGCGGCGCATCCTGGCTCGGGCCCCGGGGCTGCCGATCCTTGGCCAGACCGCCCATGCGCTTGCCGAAGACCTGGAACAATGTCTGGCGGTCGGCATGGTGGGCCGGATTACCAAGCCGATCGACCATGAGGAACTGGTCGCGATGGTGCGGTGTCACGCGCGCCACCCCCCCCGCGCCGGGGGGACGACGGCGCTTCACGCAGCGCCGGCCGAGGCCATGGGTCAGGCCGCGGTGCCGGCCCCGACCCCGGATGGGATCATCGACTGGGCGGGTCTGCGGGAGCGGTATCGCAGCAATCCCGCCTTCGTGGCGCGGATCGCGGCACTCACGCTCAGGAGCTACCGTGAACTCCCGGCGCGCCTGCGGCAGTGGGTGGCCGAGGGGAATCTCAGTGAGATCGGCAAGGCCGCCCACGGCGTGAAGGGAGGGGTCGGCAACCTGCTGGCCTACGCCACGATGGATCTCGCCAATCGGGTCCAGTTGGCCGCAAGGGATGGTGGGGCGGATACGGCCGCACTGGCCTTGGAGTTGGCCGATGCGCTGGATCGGTTGCTCGCGGCGCTCGCCACCCAGGTGGAACAGGGTGAGGCCACACCCCGGTCGAACTGACGGCGGCGGGCCAGATGACAAGCCAGGTGACAGGCCAAGCAGAGTATGGCAGTGCAGAATTCACGAAGTACCCCGATCATTCATTGGGGGTTCCAGCCGAGGAGGAGGGGCAGGGCGAACCCCTTCGCCGGAAGGAACGATCCGAGCCCGGCCTCCTCGGCCTGTGTCTCGTGGCGAAGAACGCGAGTCAATTCCTGGCCGACTACCTCATCCAGCGCCGCCAGTCCGTGGGCCTGGCGGCCAAGGCCGTGCCCTACGCGCCGCGCCGCAATTTCGGCCGCGACCTGCTGGCGTTTCTCGCCTGTTCCCTCATCAGCGCCGGCTTCGTCACCTACCTGGGCATCGGGCTTTACGCCTCCCTGGTCGACGTCTGGCCCTACAAGCTGGGCCTGGTCCTGCGCCACTTCGATTTCACCAGCGCCGGCGGCGGCGGCTACGCCGCCTATTGTAACAGCCTGCGCATGTCCGCCTATTCGGCCGTCCTCGGCGTGGGCCTGGCCTTTTTCACCGCCTACGTGCTGGAGAAATTCAAGGAGTACCCCAGGCTGCGCCAGGGTTGCGCCGCCCTGTCGCTATTGCCCATGGCCCTGCCGGGCCTGGTCATCGGCCTGGCCTACATCTTCTATTTCAACGCCCCGGGCTGGAACGTCCTGGGCCTGCGCATCCCCAACCTCCTGCACGGCCTCTACGCCACCATGGGCATCCTGGTGCTCTCCAACCTGGTCTACTTCCACACCGTGTCCTTTCTCACGGCCCGCACGGCGCTCAAGCAGCTCGACCGCGAGTACGAGTCCGTGTCCGACTCCCTGGGCATGCCGTTCACGCGGCTGGTGCGCAAGGTGACCCTGCCGGTGTGCCTGCCGGCGGTGCTGGAGATCGGCTACTACTATTTCGTACGCTCCATGACCACGCTGTCCGCCGTCATCTTCCTCTACAGCGCCGACATCCCCCTGGCCGCCGTGGCCGTG
>JAAXVP010000514.1 GCA_013335435.1 Thiobacillus sp.
CTGCCGGCGAGTTCCTGTGGTTCTACAATATCCGCTACGTCATCGTCTCGCCCCCGGTGCCAGACCGCCCGCCCTACACCGACACCTACACCGCCACTCTGGCCTACGTCGAAGAAGTACTGCCGATGGACAAGATCTATGACCAGGACGGCTGGCGCCTGTACCGCATAGAGCGCGATGCCGAAGCGACGCAGCCTGCCGTCGAGGTGGACTTGGGCTCGACGGCGCCGCTGGCCCAGATGGCCCAGGGCGAGGGCTGGGCGGCAGACGAGCTGCTCCAGGGCGCCACCGCCAATTGGGTCGTCGAACAGGAGGCTCGGGTTCTGCTGCCGTCCGCGGCGGGAGCCGACTACCGGCTGACGGTGCAGGCCTTGCCCTTTGACTACCCGGACGCCAAGGCACAGACGATGGCCCTGGTGGTAAACGGCCACCGTCTGGAGCCCCTCACACTGGCGCCAGGGTGGGCTGAGTACAGTTGGGAAGTACCCGCCCAACTGCTTGAACAACCGATCAATGAGCTGCGGTTCGCGCTCGACCACCTGGCCGCGCCGGCCGACGTGCTGCCGGGCGATGGCGCCATCGGCACGACCGGCGTCCAGGCTCCCGTTGCCATCGAGGTGAACAGCGACGCCCCGGCCGATTTGGCCTACATCACCATCGGCGAAGGAGACCAGGCGAAGGATGGATCGGCCCACAGCCCCGGCTACAACGTGGCCGTGATCGATCGGAAAAGCGGCCGTCTGCTCAACCAGCAGGGGTTCGACACCACGCCGGGCGGGAAGCCAGGCCAGGCCACGGCTCTGGCCGATTTCATCGCCAGCATACCCGCCGGCCGGATCGTGGTCGTGGCCATGCAGGGCGACGGCGCGGCCGGCCTGACCGACGACGACGTGGCTGCCTTCCGCACCATCGGCGGGCAGGCAAACCCGCGCGGCACGACCGGCTAAAATCACCAGCATTCTTGAGGCCGAACACGGGAGATGCGACATGGAATGCACGGTACGCTGGCACGACGGAATGAGCTTCATCGCCGAAACCGGCAGCGGCCACATCGTGGCAATGGATGGCGCGCCCGAGGCCGGCGGCCGCAACCTGGCGCCTCGCCCGATGGAACTGCTGCTGGTAGGCACCGGCGGCTGTACTTCCTTCGATATCGTGATGATCCTGAAGAAGAGTCGCCAAGACGTGACCGGATGCGAAGTCAAGCTGAGCGCCGAACGCGCCGCCGAGGACCCGAAGGTGTTCACCCGAATCAACATGCACTTCATCGTCCGTGGCCGCAGCCTCAAGCCGGAGACGGTCGAGCGCGCCGTCAAGCTGTCTGCGGAAAAATACTGCTCGGCCTCGATCATGCTCGGCAAAACCGCCGAGATGAGTCACAGTTGGGAAGTGATCGAAGCCTGATCAGACTCGGTAGGACAGCGTCGTCATCACCTTCGACGACAATCGCATCGCCGCCTTGACCGGCAGCGGCAAGTCGTGCGCCCCCATGCGCACCGCCGTTTCGGCGTGACGGACTTCGTCGGTCTTCATCTGGTCGAGCACCGCCCAGGAGCGGCGGTCGCCGGCAGGCAGGGTCGCCAGATGGCTGTCCAGATGCGCCTCGACCTGCCGCTCCGTCTCGGCGAGGAAACCCAGATTCC
>JAAXVP010000257.1 GCA_013335435.1 Thiobacillus sp.
TGCGTGCGAACGGGTCGGGCAGGGTGCGGGTGATGCGCGCGGCGACCGGCTCGGTAGCGGCGGGCGGGGTCAGGTTCAGCAAGGCTTGCAGGCGGGCGTTGTCGCTCTGCATGTCCTGGTAGCTTTGCAGCAGCGCCGCCAGGCGTTCCCGCTCGGTTTCCAGCTGGCGCTTCTCGCGCAGCAATTCGCCGTGGGTGGCGAAGAACTCGCCGGCCTCGCCAAGGAACTCGAACGGCCGTGCCAGCATGGCCTGGACCGGATGGATCGCGGCCGCCGCGCCGATGCGCACGGCGGTCATGGCGTCATAACGGTGGTCCAGCACCATGAGCGCCAAGCTGGCCAGGCCGTACAGGGCCAGGCGCGCCGGCAGCCCCATGGCGCGGGCGAACATCGGGGCGTGGGCCATGGGTCAGGCGCGGATGGGCGTCAGTCGTTGGTGAATACCGTCGCCAGCCGGTCCATCTCCTCCAGCGCCCGGCCGGAGCCGCGGGCCACGCAGGTGAGCGGGTCTTCGGCGACGATCACCGGCAGGCCGGTCTCTTCCATCAACAGGCGGTCGATGTCGCGCAGCAGGGCACCGCCGCCGGTCAGCACCATGCCCTTGTCGGCGATGTCGGCGCCCAGTTCCGGCGGGGTCTGCTCGAGGGCCGACTTGACCGCCGAGACGATGGTGTTGAGCGGATCGGTGAGCGCTTCCAGGATCTCGTTCGAGGTGATGGTGAAGCTGCGCGGGATGCCTTCGGCCAGGTTGCGGCCCTTCACTTCCATCTCGCGAATCTCCGAGCTGGGGAAGGCGGAACCGATCTCCTTCTTGATCGACTCGGCGGTGGCCTCGCCGATCAGCATGCCGTAGTTGCGCCGGATGTAGTTGATGATGGCATCGTCGAACTTGTCGCCGCCGACCCGGACCGAGGTCGAGTAGACCATGCCGCCGAGGGAGATCACGCCCACTTCCGTGGTGCCGCCGCCGATGTCGACCACCATGGAGCCGGTCGCCTCGGCCACCGGCAGGCCGGCGCCGATGGCGGCCGCCATCGGTTCCTCGATCAGATAGACCTGGCGCGCACCGGCGCCGATCGCCGATTCGCGGATCGCCCGGCGCTCGACCTGGGTGGCGCCCGAGGGCACGCAGATGATGATGCGTGGGCTGGGGTGGAACAAGCGGGTGTCGTGCACCTTCTTGATGAAGAACTTGAGCATCTGCTCGGTGATGTTGAAGTCGGCGATGACGCCGTCCTTCATGGGCCGGATGGCGGAGATGTTGCCGGGGGTGCGGCCGAGCATCTGCTTGGCCTCGAGGCCGACGGCCTGGATGGTCTTCTTGCCGGCCGGGCCTTCCTGGCGGATGGCGACGACGGAAGGCTCGTCGAGGACGATGTCCTTGCCGCGCACATAGATCAACGTGTTGGCGGTGCCAAGGTCGATGGCCAGGTCGGTAGAGAAATAACCGCGAAGGAAACTGAACATTTTGGGGGAGTAGGCGGGTCAGAAAAACGAGCATCGTATGATAACCTACAAGCCATTGTCGTATAAGGTTAAACGCTGCATATGTCCCTGACTTTGCATGATGTCCAACGTATCGCCCACCTGGCCCGGATCCGGGTTTCCGAGGCCGAGGCGGAACAAACCCGCAACCAGCTCAACGGCATCTTCGACCTGATCGCCGAGATGCAGGCCGTCGACACCGCCGGCGTCGCGCCCATGGCCCATGCCCGCGACGTATTCCAGCGCCTGCGTGCGGACGAGGTCACCGAGACCGACCGCCGCGCCGCCTACCAGGCCGTCGCGCCGCAGACCGAGGCGGGCCTGTACCTGGTACCGCAAGTAATCGAATAGCCATCATGACCCAGCACACCATCAAGCAAATCGCCGACCTCCTGGCGGGCGGCAAGACGTCCAGCGTCGAGCTGTGCCAGGACTACCTGGCCCGCATCGCGGCCCATAACCCGACCCTGAACGCCTTCATCACGGTCGATGCCGAACGCACCCTGGCCGAGGCACGCGCCGCCGACCAGGTACGCGCGGCCGGCCGGGCCGGCCCGCTGACCGGTGTGCCCATCGCGCACAAGGACATCTTCTGCGCCGAGGGTTGGCTGACCACCTGCGGCTCGCGCATGCTGCACAACTTCGTGTCGCCCTACGACGCCCACGTCATCAGCCAGTACAAGGCCGCCGGCATGCCCTGCCTGGGCAAGACCAACATGGACGAGTTCGCCATGGGTTCGTCGAACGAGACCAGCTGGTACGGCCCGGTCAAGAACCCCTGGGACATTGCCAGGGTGCCGGGCGGTTCCTCGGGCGGTTCGGCCGCCTGCGTCGCCGCCGGCCTGGCCCCGGCCGCCACCGGCACCGACACCGGCGGCTCGATCCGCCAGCCGGCCGCCCTGTGCGGCATCACCGGCATCAAGCCGACCTACGGCGTGGTGTCGCGCTACGGCATGATCGCCTTCGCCTCGTCGCTCGACCAGGGCGGCCCGATGGCCCGCACCGCAGAGGATTGTGCCCTCCTGCTCAATGTCATGGCCGGCTTCGACCCGCGCGATTCGACCAGCCTGGAGCGGGACAAGGAAGACTACGCCCGCGACCTGGCCAAGCCGCTCGACGGCCTGCGCATCGGCCTGCCCAGGGAGTTCTTCGGCGAGGGCCTGACCGGCGCTACCGCCAAGGCGGTGCAGGACGCCATCGAGCAGTTCCGCAAGCTGGGCGCGACCACCGTCGAGGTCAGCCTGCCCAACTCCGGCCTGTCGGTGGCGGCCTACTACGTCATCGCCCCGGCCGAGGCGTCGAGCAACCTGTCGCGCTTCGACGGCGTCCGCTACGGCTACCGTACCCCCGAGTACGCCGACCTCACCGACATGTACGAGAAGACCCGTGCCGAGGGCTTCGGCGCCGAGGTCAAGCGCCGGATCATGATCGGTACCTACGTGTTGAGCCACGGCTATTACGACGCCTATTACATCCAGGCCCAGAAGCTGCGCCGCCTGATCGCCCAGGACTTCGCCGAGGCCTACAAGCAGTGCGATGTCATCCTCGGCCCCACCGCCCCGACCACAGCCTTCAAGATCGGCGAGAAGACCGACGACCCGGTGCAGATGTATCTGTCCGACATCTACACCATCGCCGTCAACCTGGCCGGCCTGCCCGGCATGTCGCTGCCCTGCGGCTTCGACGGCCAGGGCCTGCCGATCGGCCTGCAGCTGATCGGCGACTACTTCTCCGAGGCGCGCATGCTCAACGTCGCGCACCAGTATCAACTCGCCACCGACTGGCACCGGAAATCCCCTGACCTTTGAGGCGACCGCGATGCCCAATACACTGACGGTCCGGTTCGGCAATGAGCAACTGCAGCAGATCATCGAGGAAGCGATGATCTACATGTGCGCCTGCCCGGCTCAGGTCGCCAAGCAGGTGCAATTGCTGCGCGAGCTCTACGCCTATCAACGCAATTGCGTCGGCCGTGGCGACCCGAGGCTGGTAGAGGTACACGAACGTATTGCCGACTCGACGCGCCATGCCCATGCCGAGATGGAACAGTGCCTGGCCGACGTGCTGGAGCTGGAAGGCTGGGACAAGACGAGCCTGACCATGCCCGAAGGCTTGCGCGAGCTACGTCGGCAGTTCATCGATAATGACGTTTGATTCAGCCCAGGCTGACAGGTATTGAATACGGAAACATGACCATGCAATGGGAAACCGTCATCGGGCTTGAGGTCCACACCCAGCTCACCACGAAATCGAAGATCTTCTCCGGCGCCAGCACCGCCTTCGGGGCCGAGCCGAACTCGCAAGCCTGCCAGGTCGACATCGCCCTGCCCGGCGTGCTGCCGGTGCTCAACAAGGGCGCGGTCGAGCGGGCGATCAAATTCGGTCTCGCCATCGGCGCCAAGCTGAACCGGGTCAACGTCTTCGACCGCAAGAATTACTTCTATCCGGACTTGCCCAAGGGCTACCAGATCAGCCAGTTCCCGCTGCCCATCGTCGAGGGCGGCAGTCTTGCCATCCAGGTCGGCGACCAGGAAAAGACCATCCGCATCACCCGCGCCCACCTCGAGGAGGACGCCGGCAAGTCGCTGCACGAAGACTTCCACGGCATGACCGGGATCGACCTCAACCGGGCCGGCACCCCGCTCCTGGAGATCGTCTCCGAGCCGGACATGCGTTCGGCGGTGGAGGCGGTGGCCTACGCCAAGGCCCTGCATACCCTGGTCACCTGGATCGGCACCTGCGACGGCAACATGCAGGAAGGCAGCTTCCGGGTCGACGCCAACGTCTCGGTGCGGCCCAAGGGCCAGGCCGAATTCGGCACCCGGCGCGAGATCAAGAACCTCAACTCCTTCCGCTTCCTGGAACAGGCGATCAACTATGAGGTGCGCTGGCAGATCGAGCAGATCGAGGACGGCCACACGATCCAGCAGGCCACCGTGCTGTTCGACCCGGACACCGGCGAGACGCGCATGATGCGGACCAAGGAAGACGCCCACGACTACCGCTACTTCCCGGACCCGGACCTGTTGCCGGTGAAGCTGGAGGAGGACTGGATCGAGCAGGTCCGCGCCGCCATGCCGGAATTGCCCCAGGCCAAGCAGGCCCGCTACACGGGCGGGCTGGGCCTGTCCGCCTACGATGCCGCCGCCCTGACCGGCAGCCGCGCCCTGGCCGACTACTTCGAGGCCGTGGTCGCCGCCCTGGCCAAGCCGGATGCCAAGCTGGCCGCCAACTGGGTCATGGGTGAGTTGTCCGCTGCTTTGAACAAGGCCGAACTGGACATCGCCGCCAGCCCGATCCCGGCCGGCCGGCTGGCCGAACTGCTCGGCCGCATCCAGGACGGCACCCTGTCCGGAAAACTGGCCAAGCAGGTGTTCGAGGTCATGTGGAGCGAGGGTGGCGAGGTCGATGCCATCATCGAGGCCAAGGGCCTCAAGCAAATGTCCGACTCGGGCGAGGTCGAGCGCATCATCGACGAGGTCTTGGCGGCGAACCCGAAATCGGTCGAGGAATTCCGCGCCGGCAAGGAGAAGGCCTTCAACGCCCTGGTCGGCCAGGTCATGAAGGCGACCAAGGG
>JAAXVP010000258.1 GCA_013335435.1 Thiobacillus sp.
ATGATAGTACGTTTGCGGGCATGGCTACGGCCACCTGGTCAACCACTGGCCAACGCGTCGGCCAGCGCCATGCCAAGTCGGCGCACTATCATGGCAACGCCGGACGGGCCCGCGCGGGCCCGTTCGGTCGTTTGCCGCCATCCCAGGAACCTTATGATCGACAGCCTGTACCATCTGACGGAAGCCAGCGACGTCTTGGCCAACCTCCTGCGCGCCTGGCGCAGGGAGAGCAGCCCGGACATGGGTCTGCTGGTCCTGGTGCCGGAGGCGGAAACGGCGCGCATACCGGCCATCCAGGCGGCCTGCCGGGAAGTGGGCGTCGCGATGGTCGGTGCCGTCTTCCCGGCCCTGGTTACCGACCAGGGTTTCAGCAGCCAGGGGGTCTGGCTGTTGCGCTTCGACAAGATGCCGCCGGCCTTCCTGCTGGCGAACATGGACGGCGAGGCCAGCCAGGCCGCCGACGCGATCGCCAAGCAGGTGTCGACGCATCTCGATGGCGCGGCCATGCCGGCCCTGTTCCTGATCTTCGATGCCATGCTGCCGACCATAGGCAGCATCTTGTCCGACCTGTACGGGAAGTTGGCCGATCGGGTCCGCTATGCGGGCGTCAATGCCGGCAGTGAGACCTTCCAGCCCATGCCCTGCCTGTTCGACAACGACCGGGTGGTCGGCGGCGGCGTCCTGGGCCTGTTGCTGCCGGACGAGACCCAGGTGGCCGTCAGCCATGGCTATCCGGTGACCGAAAGCCTTATGAACGCGACCTCGACTGCGGGCAACCGCATCGACCTGATCAACGGCCGGCCCGCCTTCGACGTCTATCGCGACGTCATCCTGGCCGAATTCGGCATCGAACTGACGCACGCCAATTTCTACGATTACGCCGCCCACTATCCGTTCGGCCTGGTGACCACCCTTGATGTACTGGTGCGCATCCCTGTCGCCTATAGCGACGAAGGCGCCCTCTACTGCGTCGGCGAGGTACCGCCCAATGCCAAGCTGCGCCTGCTCCGGGCGCCGTCCCTGCAGAACAGCGATTGCGTCGGCAGCATCGCCGGCAAGCTGGCGCGGCTCGGCGACTTGGCGGAGCGTCCCCTGCTGACCTTCTACTGCGCCGGCCGGCGCATGCACTTCGGTGCCGACGCCGCCAACGAGCTGGCCCTGCTCAAGGCGACCACCGGCGTGCCGGCCATCGCCGGCGCCCTCTCGCTGGGCGAGATCGACAGCATGGTCGAACTCGACTTCCCCCGCTTCCACAACGCCACGGTGGTCTGCGTCGCCTGAGATTCAGGCGGCCTTGCGCTGCTTCTGGTAGAGAAACTCCAGGACCTGGCCGCGCAGGTGGTGGTAGTGCGGGTCTTCCGACAGCTTCAGGCGGTCGCGCGGGCGCGCCAGGTCGACGGTGAGGATCTCGCCGATGGTGGCGGACGGGCCGTTGGTCATCATGACGATGCGGTCCGAGAGCAGCACGGCTTCGTCGACATCGTGGGTGATCATCAGCACGGTGTTGTTCAGTTCGGCCTGGATCTCCATCACCGAGTCCTGCAGGTGGGCGCGGGTGAGGGCGTCGAGGGCGCCGAACGGCTCGTCCATCAGGAGCACGTCCGGCTGCATGGCCAGGGCGCGGGCGATGCCGACGCGCTGCTTCATGCCGCCGGAGATCTCGCCCGGCCGCTTGTCGGCGGCGTGCTCCATGTGCACCAGCTTGAGGTTGTGCATGACCCAGTCCTTGCGTTCGGCCTTGGACTTGCCGGCCATCACCTTGTCCACCGCCAGCTTGACGTTCTCGTGCACGGTCAGCCAAGGCAGCAGGGAATGGTTCTGGAACACCACCGCCCGGTTCGGGCCGGGGCCGCGGATTTCCTTGTCCTTGAGCAGGGCGACACCGCCGCTGGCGTCGAGCAGGCCGGCGACGATGTTGAGGACGGTGGACTTGCCGCAGCCGGAGTGGCCGATCAGGGCGAGGAATTCGCCCTTCTGGACCTTGAGGTTGACGTCCCTGAGGGCGTTGAAGCTGCCCTTGGCCGTGTTGAAGGTCATGTCGATGTTTTGCAGGTCGAGGTAGGCGCTCATGGTCGTTCTCCGGTCAACGCTTCGAGTAGTCGAGCTTGTGTTGCGCCCAGCCCATCATCAGGTCGAGCACGATGCCGACGCCGCCGATGATGCCGATGGCCAGGATGATGGAGGACACGTTCAGGTTGTTCCATTCGTCCCACAGCCAGAAGCCGATGCCGACGCCGCCGGTGAGCATCTCGGCGGCGACGATCACCATCCAGGCGATGCCCAGGGACAGGCGCATGCCGGTCACCACGTAGGGCAGGCAGGCCGGGAACAGGATGCGCCGGATCAGCTCCACCTTGCCCAGCTTGAGCACGGCGGCGACGTTCATGTAGTCCTGCGGGATCGCCTTCACCCCGGTGGCGGTGTTGATGACCATGGGCCAGATGCAGGTGATGAAGATCACGAAGATGGCCGAGGGATCGACCGCCTTGAACAGCAGCAGGCCGATCGGCAGCCAGGCCAGGGGCGACACCGGCTTGAGGATCTGGATCAGGGGCGACAGGGCCATCTGCATGCCCCGGCTCATGCCCATGACGAAACCGAGCGGGATGCCCACCAGGGCGGCCAGGCCGAAGCCGGCGCCGACCCGGCCGAGGGAGTTGAGTAGTTGCCAGCCGATGCCCTTGTCGTTCGGGCCGTTGTCGTAGAAGGGGTCGGCGAGGACTTCCTTGGCGTGTTCCCAGGTCTCGGACGGGGCCGGGAACTCCTGGGCGACGTGGGTGTGGATGTAGCTCCAGACGCCGATTACCACCGCGAAGGTGAGCAGGGGCAGGAGCAGGGTCTTCAGGAGGGTCGCCAGCTGTTCGCGGCGGGCGCGGTCGGCCAGCAGGGGGACTGGGCGGGCCTGCATGACGGGCGCTGTGGGCTGTTTGGCGGTCGGTTCCATGGTGTTCGTCTCTTCGGTGTCGGACTTGCCGCCCGGCACTACGGTCAGTTTGATGGCGTGTGCGTGCATGTCGTGCTCCTAGTCTTGACTCCCCTCTCCCATCGGGAGCGGGGGTGGGGGTGAGGGAGCAACTTCTATCGAACGGCATCGTTCGGCCATCAGTGCGCCCTCTCCCCAACCCTCCCCCGGCGGGGCGGGAGTGAAAAGCCTTACTTGTTCAGCTTGGCCAGGGCCTTCAGGTCCACCTTCAAATTGGCGACCTTGAAGCCCTTGATGTAGTCGAGCGGCTTGGCCGGATCGAACTTCATGCCGTCGAAGAACATGTCCGGGCCCATGGCGATCGGCGAGGTGGCCTGCTTGAGGGTCCAGTTGGCCTTGTTGACGCCTTCCGGCTTCCAGTCGATGGTGGGGGCCGCCACCCCGACCTCCTTGGCGGCCTGGCGGTAGATGTCCGGCAGGTAGATGCCCGAGGCGGTCTTGCGGATGTCGACCGCGCGTTCGAGCTGGCCCCAGCGGTACATCTGGGTGATGTACCAGGCCGCGTGCGAGCGCCAGGGGAAGTTGGCGGCGTAGCGGTGGAAGACGTTGAAATCGGCCATCGGCTGGGGCGACTCGGTCTTGTTGTAGCGCCAGGTGCCGGTCATCGAGTTGTCGACCACGTCGGTGGGGGCGTTGACATAGGATTTGGCCGAGATGATGCGCACCACTTCCTTGCGGTTGTCGGGCAGGTCGCACCAGGCCGCCGCCTCGATCAGCGCCCTGACCACGGCCCTATGAGTATTGGGATTCCGGTCCGCCCACTCCTTGTTGACGCCGAACACCTTCTCCGGGTTGTTGTTCCAGATCTCGTAGTCGGTGATCAGGGCATGGCCGATGCCCATCTCCACGGCACGCTGGTTCCAGGGCTCGCCGACGCAATAGCCGACGATGTTCTTGGATTGCAGATTGGCCACCATCTGGGGCGGCGGGATGACGATCAGGCGCACGTCCTGGTCCGGGTCGATGCCGGCCGAGGCCATCCAGTAGCGCAGCTCGTAGTTGTGGGTGGAGACCGGGAACACCATGGCGAAGGTCATCGGCTCCTTGCCGGCCGCCTTGTCGGCGTCGATGACCTTCTTGAGGGCACGGGCCGAGGTCGGGCGCGTCTTCATCGCCTCCGGATCGGCGGCGACCATGCGCTCGTAGAGCTCGTTGGAGACGGTGATGCCGTTGCCGTTCAGGTCCATGCTGAAGGCGGTGACGGTGTCCTTGGGGGTGGCGCCGACGCCCAGGGTGGCGGCGATGGGCATGCCGGCCAGCATGTGGGCGCCGTCCAGGGCGCCGATCGAGACCTTGTCGCGGATGTTGGCCCAGGAGGCCTCCTTGGACACCGACACGTCGAGACCGTATTTCTTGAAGAAGCCCTTCTCGTAGGCCACCACGATGGGCGCGCAGTCGGTCAAAGGGATGATGCCGAAGGACAGGGCGGTCTTTTCCAGCCCTTCCGAACCGGCTGCCCAGGCGGCGCTGCGGATGCCCGGCGGGACCAGGGACATGAGGGCGGCGGCGGCGGAGAGCGTGGCGGTCTTTTTCATGAAGTCTCGCTTGCTGGTATCGATGACGGGCGCGTCGGTGGTAACGGGGTGTGCCATGTTTGTAACTCCAAAAAAAAACGGCGTCCAACCCCGAGGGGAAGGGACGCCATTGTCCAAATTGCAGCCAAGTAAGGAGAGACTAGCCCGACGCGCCTTTGCGCCGGATGGTCAAGCATCAGCAAACCGCGTGCCAGCTTGTAAGCCATTGATAAACATAGTTATTGATTATGGCGCCAAAGCTAGGCACAATCCGGCCGCCCCGACATGGGGCGGCATGCACCAGCGAGTGGCCGGTCCCGTCGGGCCGGGGCCGGGGCCGCGCTGGGCAGGCATGGAAAGCAAGGCAGTAAGGGGATTGTTAAAATCAGGCCTTATTCTTGCTAACACACATGGGGGTCAGGCGCCGGCCATGTGCCGCAGTCGTTGGCGTCTACACTTCAGTATCACAAGGCAGCGTCGCGACGCAGCCACTCGTAACTCCGCAGGAGGGATCAGCATGACCGCAGAAAAGACCGCAACGGCCAAGACGGCCGTTAAAA
>JAAXVP010000515.1 GCA_013335435.1 Thiobacillus sp.
AGGCCTGGCTGACAATCGGCCCCTGCAAGGCGCCGTATTGCCAGTTCCCCACGTGGATCGGCCGCTTGAAATAAAACTTGACCGTCGCGGCATTCACAGCCTCGACGTGGTCCAGCAGGTCGGGAGGGTAGGCGGAGAGCCAGTCCAAACCCAGCTGGAAGGTCAAGGCGGTGTTGATCGTGAAGATGACGTCCTGCGCGGTGAGCGGGGAGCCATCGCTCCATTGCAGGCCGGGGCGCAGGCTGGCCGATGCCACCGTGAAAACTCCCTCCTGCGTCACGGCGCTGGGCATGCCTTCCGCGATAAAAGGCTCGAACTCCCGCGCGGGGATCGAGAGGCGGTACAGGCGCGGATATTCATCCGCGCGCAGGGCATAGTTGGCGTAGTTCGCGCCCGGCTCGTCGAACAGGGCCCAGGCGTTGACCTCCGTCGGGGCGCCCACCAGGGCAAAGCGCAGGGCCTCGGCGTGCGGGATCGGGGTGGCGGTGGGCGGATCCGCGACGACAGGCGCAGGCAATGCCAGGGTAACGGGAGCAGGCGTCGGCTCCGAGCAGGCGGCCAGCAGCAGCGCGCCCAGGGCGGCAGACAGGATCAGACGTCGCATCTAATTTCCGCAGGACGCCCCGTAATCGAAGGCCTCGATATTCCAGAGCGGGTTGGCGGAGGGATCGAGATCGAAATGGCAGAAGTCCGGGCGCGAGGCAGCCACGCGCAGGCGGTAATACAGCGGAATTGCCGGCAGGTCGGAGGCAAAGATCAACTGGGTCTGGCGATAAGACTCGACATAGGCGGCCTCATCGGGCAGGGAGACCTGGGCGGTGGCGCAGGCCGCATCGTAGCCGGGATTCGAATACCCGGTCACGTTGGTGCCGATCCATTGATTCTTCGAGGTGGGAATCTGCTTCGTGGAGAACCAGTCACAGGGCGGCTCGAAGCTGTTGACACCCATGGCAAACTCGACGAGGTCGAAGCGGCGGCCAAAGAGCAGGCCGCTGGGTCCCGACGAATACAGGTCGTTCTGCGAGAAATACTGAACGTTCAGGCCGATGCCGCAGCCCGCCAGCGACTGGCTGATGATCTCCACCACCTGGCGGCGCTGGGTGGCCGTGGTGGTGTAGTAGTTGAGCAGCAACGGCGTGCCGGCCGGCACATTCTTGACCGCAAAGGCCTGGAGCGGCGTGGCGGGATTGCCGTCGGTGTCGCGCCAGCCGGCTTCATCGAGCAGGGCCGCGCCGGTGGTCGGGTCGTAAAGGTAGGTCTCCGCGGCATCGTTGTAGAGCGGATGGTCGGTGGGCAGGTAGGTGGTCGGGACGGTCGTCTGGCCAAAGAGCACGGTGTCCACGATCTTCTGGCGGTCCATGCAAAGCGCGATGGCCTGGCGCGTGCGCAGGTCCGAGAGGATGTCGGGGCGGTCGCGTTCGTAGAGCGTATCGTAGCCATCGTCGTAGGTGGCCGGGGTGATGCCCAGGCCGAGCCATTCGATGATCATGCCCGGGGCAAAGTGCGCCTGAAGCTGGTTGCTGGCCTGCATTTGCAGGAGCAGGGCCGACTGGCTGTCGAGGCGCACGGTGGGGTCGAGCACGTCACAGCGTCCCGCCGCCAGTTCCGAGATGGCCGAGTTCGGGTCGGCGATGAAGC
>JAAXVP010000516.1 GCA_013335435.1 Thiobacillus sp.
CTCCCCCCTCGAGGGGGAGGGGCTGGGGGAGAGGGGGCGGGTTCGCCTCATTCAAGCCGGCTCCGTGATGCTTGCCCTGGCAGCCCTGCCGGCCTTGGCCGCCGAACCCGCCTCGCCCTGGTCGGGCGGCCTCGACCTCCGCCTGCGCGAGGTGGCCATCGAGAACGCCAACGCCCTGGACGACGCCAACGCCAGCGCCTCGCGCCATTTCGAGCGCTACCGGGCGCGGGCCTGGGGCCGCTATGCCGCCACCGACGTGGTGGCCGTGGCCGGGCGCCTGATGTGGGAGGGTCGCCACTACTACCAGCCGGACATCGCCAGCTTCGAGACCTGGTACGACGGCGCCCTGATGTTCGACAACCTCTACGTCGACCTGGCCAAGCCGGGCGGCCTGCCGGTGGACGTGCGCATCGGCCGCCAGGACGTGATGCTCGGCAACGGCTGGCTGACCGGCGACGGCACCCCCCTGGACGGCTCCCGCACCTTCTACCTGGACGCCGTGCGCGCCACCTGGGCCAAGGGCGCCGACAAGGTGGACGTCATCCTGGTGAACCAGGACGCCAAGACCAGCCTGACCCTGGACGGCGAGCGGGAGGACCAGACCGAGCAGGACGAGCGCGGCCTGATCGCCTACTGGCGCCACAAGGCCGGCCCGGCGACCGACCTGGACCTGTTCTACATCCACAAGGACAACTCGCCGGTGGCCGGCGAGGCCGGCGGCGGCACTCTGCGCACCAACAACGGCTTCATCATCCCGGTGGCCGCCGACCCGTCCGACGACGGCCACGTCAACGCCCTGGGCGGACGCATCGAGAGCGCCCTGACGCCGCAGTGGCAGGCCCGCGCCGAGGCGGCGCTGGAGTGGGGCGAGCGCAACGGCAAGGACCAGCGCGCATTCGGCTGCAACGGCCGGCTGACCCGCCGCTTCGAGGGCGACTGGGCCCAGCGCGTGCACGTCGGCTACGAATACCTGACCGGCGACGACCCCGGCACCGCCACCAAGAACGAGGCCTTCGACCCCCTGTGGGGCCGCTGGCCGCAGTGGAGCGAGCTCTACGGCCCCTACACCTACGGCATGGAGACCCGCACCGGCGAGACCACCAACCTGCACCGCCTCAACCTGGGCTGGGCCGCCAAGGTGCACCCCACCACCGAACTGAGCCTGGACTACCACGCCCTGTTCGCCGACGAGAACACGAAATGCGGCAGCGCCGGCTTCAGCTGTTCCGACAAATTCCGCGGCCACCTGGTCACCGCCTGGGTGCGCAGCAAGTTCGACAAGAACGTCGCCGGCCATCTGGTGGCGGAATATTTCTTCCCGGGCGACTACTACGTCGCGCCCAAGGGTGACGAGGCCTATTTCCTCCGCGCCGAACTCGTACTCAGCTGGTAAACCAACGTCCCTTCCCATTGTTATGACCACCGAACGACAACTACTCAACGGCGACGAAGCCGTCGCCCTGGCCGCGCTGCATGCCGGCGTCGCCCTCGGTACCGGCTACCCCGGCACCCCCTCCACGGAAATCCTCGAGGCCTTCGACCAGCTCGGCGGCCGCGCCCAGTGGTCGCCCAACGAGAAGGTCGCCCTCGAGGTCGGCCTGGGCGTCGCCTTCGGCGGCGGCCGCGCCCTGGT
>JAAXVP010000014.1 GCA_013335435.1 Thiobacillus sp.
CCAGGAGTTGATAGCGGCCGACGCCGTCGACCCGCATCAGCTGGGTATGGCCGCCCGAGACCAGCAGGGCGATGAAGGGAAACTCGGGCTTCGGGTCGGCCAGCCGGGGCGACAGCAGGTGGCCTTCGAGGTGATGCACGCCGACCACCGGCAGTTCGAGCGCCACGCCCAGACCGCCGGCGATGCTGGCGCCGACCAGGAGCGCCCCGGCCAGGCCGGGGCCCTGGGTGTAGGCGATGCCGTCGATGTCCCGCAGGGTGCAGCCGGACTGTTCCAGCACCCGTCGGGTGAGCGGCAGGGCGCGCCGGATGTGGTCGCGCGAGGCCAGTTCGGGCACCACGCCGCCGTACTCGGCGTGCATGGCGACCTGCGAGTGCAGGGCATGGGCGAGCAGGCCGCGCTCCGTGTCGTAGAGGGCGATGCCGGTTTCGTCGCAGGAGGATTCGATGCCCAGTACGCGCATGATGTCGGGTCTTTGGTTCGGGTCGGACATTTTAACTTGTTGTCACGGGGGCTTCCCCTGATATAATGCGCGACTTCATTTTTACTGCCTGGAATATCCATGCCGAGCATTCGCCTCAAGGAAAACGAGCCGTTCGAAGTCGCCATGCGCCGCTTCAAGCGCACCGTGGAAAAGACCGGTCTGCTGACCGAACTGCGCGCCCGCGAGTTCTACGAGAAGCCGACCCAGGAACGCAAGCGCAAGCTGGCCGCCGCCGTGAAGCGCCAGTACAAGCGCCTGCGCAGCCAGCAGCTGCCCCCCAAGCTCTACTGATCCCAAGCTGTCGACCGCATCATGTCCCTCAAGGAAAAGCTCAGTGAGGACATGAAGGGGGCCTTGCGCGCCAAGGAAACGGCGCGCCTCGGGGCCCTGCGTCTGCTCCTGTCCGCCGTCCGGCAGAAGGAGATCGACGAACGCATCGAGCTCGACGACGCCGGTTTCGTCGCCGTGGTCGAAAAGCTCATCAAGCAGCGCAAGGATTCGGTCGCCCAGTATCTCGCCGCCGCCCGCCAGGATCTGGCGGACAAGGAACAGGACGAGATCGGGGTGCTCACCGCTTTCATGCCGCAACCCTTCTCCGAAGAAGAAATCGCCGCCCTGATCCAGGCCGCGTTGACCGAAACCGGCGCCACCTCCGCCAAGGACATGGGCAAGGTGATGGCCTGGCTGAAGCCCCGGCTGGCCGGTCGTGCCGACATGGGCACGGTGTCGGCGCGGATCAAATCCGCCTTGGCTTAACCGCCCCGTCTCCTACAATCCGGGGATAACATCATGATCCCCCAGGACTTCATCCATCAGTTGCTCGACCGCGTCGACATCGTCGACGTCATCGACCGTTACGTCCCGCTCAAGAAGAAGGGCGCCAATTACATGGCCTGCTGCCCCTTCCACGGCGAGAAGACGCCCTCGTTCACGGTCAGCCCGACCAAGCAGTTCTACCACTGCTTCGGCTGCGGCGCCCACGGCACCGCGATCTCCTTCCTGATGGAACATGCCGGCATGGGCTTCGTCGAGGCGGTCAAGGAACTGGCCGAGCGCAATGGCATGACGGTGCCGGACGACGGCCAACAGGCCCGTCCCGAGGATGGCCGGCGCGACCACCTGGTCGAGGTGATGGAAAAGGCCGCGCAGCACTACAAGGGCCTGCTCAAGACCAGTACCAAGGCGATCGACTACCTCAAGGGCCGAGGCCTGGAGGGCAAGACCGCGGCCGCCTTCGGCCTCGGTTATGCACCCGACGAATGGCAGGGCCTGGCGGCGGCCGTGGCCGACTACCACGACCCGGCCCTCGAAGAGTCCGGCCTGGTCATCGTCAACGAGGGCAAGCGCTACGACCGTTTCCGCGACCGGGTGATGTTCCCGATCCGTAGCGAGCGTGGCAGGGTGATCGCCTTCGGTGGCCGGGTGATCGGCCAGGGCGAACCCAAATACCTGAATTCCCCGGAAACCCCGCTGTTCCACAAGGGCCGCGAACTGTACGGACTGTTCGAGAACCGGCGCGGCATCCAGCAGGCCGGCCGGGCGGTGGTGGTGGAAGGCTACATGGACGTGGTGATGCTGGCCCAGCACGGTGTCAACAATGCCCTGGCGACCCTGGGCACGGCGATCACGCCTGAGCATGTCACCAAGATATTCAAGCTGGTCGACGATGTCGTGTTCGCCTTCGATGGCGACAACGCCGGCCGCAAGGCGGCCTGGCGCGCGTTGGAAAACTCCCTGCCGCAACTGCCCGACGGCAAGCGCGCCACTTTCCTGTTCCTGCCTCAGGGCGAAGACCCGGACAGCTATGTCCGTCAGGCCGGTCACGATGCCTTCGAGAAGCTGTGCGACGAGGCCAGGCCGCTGTCTGATTTCCTGTTCGACGAGTTGTCGGCCAAGGCCGAGCCGACTACGCCCGAGGGCAAGGTTCGCCTGGTCAAGCTGGTCGAGCCCTATTTGAATCAGATGGCCAAGGCGCCTTTGCTGGCGCGCAGCCTGCGCCAGCGCCTGACCGCCCTGTCCGGGCTGTCCACCGGCGAGGAGAGGCGGCGCCCAGCCGGCAACAGGCCGGTCCGCACGGTATCCGCCAACCGCGCGGTACAGGCCTCGCCGGCTCGGATCGTCCTCCAGGCCTTGCTGCACAAGCCCGAGCGGCTTGGTAACCTGGCTGAACTGACGCCCGGCGACGAAGTCGATACGGCACAACTGGCGGCGGTCCTGGCGGTCCTGCGTGAACACCCAGAGTTGACCGACGTAAACCGCCTGGAGGCATTCTATAAAGGGCGTCCGGAAGAAGTGCTGGTGCGCGAGGCGGCGGCGGGATTGTTGGAGTGGCTCACGCTGAGCGACGACTACGACTCCGAGGCCGACCTGCGTGGAGCCTGGGCAACCTTGATCGAACAATCGGCGCGCCGGCAGGTCCATGCCTTTGCCGGCAAGAAGCTGAGCGACATCTCGCCGGAGGACCGCGCCAACTACATGGCGGCACTGAAAGAAAAGAAACTGGACCGGCTGAGTGGGGTCAAACCCGAGCGATAGGGTAAATCGACCTTATCGTGTAAAATGCACGGTTTTGCGCAACTCCACTTTGGAGAAAACAACGCGATGGCGACGGAAAAGAAAACGACTCGGCGAGGCGCCGGCAAGCAAACGGCCAAGCAGGCAGAGAAGCAGGCCGCCGCGCTGGTGCAGGCGGTCGACAATGCGGCCAACAGTACGGAAGACCGCCGGACCCGGCTGAGAAGCCTGATCCTGCTGGGCAAGGAGCGGGGCTACCTGACCTACGCCGAGATCAACGACCACCTTCCGGACGACATGCTGGATGCCGAGCAGATCGAAGGCATCATCAGCATGATCAACGACATGGGCATCCAGGTCTACGACGAGGCTCCGGCCGCCGAAGACCTGCTGATGTCGGAGTCGCCGGCTCCGGTCGCCGACGAGGCCGCCGTCGAGGAGGCCGAGGCCGCCCTGTCCACGGTCGATGCCGAGTTCGGCCGCACCACCGATCCGGTGCGCATGTACATGCGCGAGATGGGTACCGTCGAGCTGCTCACCCGCGAGGGCGAGATCGAGATCGCCAAGCGTATCGAGGAAGGCCTCAAGCACATGGTGCAGGCCATCTCCGCCTGTCCCTTCACCATCACCCAGATCCTGGAGATGGCCGAGAAGGTCGACAAGGAGGAGATGCGTATCGACGAGCTGGTCGATGGCCTGGTCGACAGTGCCGGCGAGGATATCGCCATGCAGATGGCCGAGGAGACCGAATCCAGTGACGAGGACGAGGACGAGGACGGCGAGGGCGGCGGTGGCATCACCGCGGCGAATCTGGCCCAACTCAAGGCCGATGCCATGGAGCGGTTCGTCGCCGTGCGCAAGACCAACGACAAGATGCGCAGCGCCATCAACAAGCATGGCCGTGCCAGCAAGCAGCACCTGGCCCTGCAGGACGACCTGACCAACCACCTGATGGGCATCCGCTTCACCGCCCGCCAAGTCGAAAACCTGTGCGACAGCGTGCGCAACATGGTCGAGGCCGTGCGCAGCCACGAGCGCGCGATCATGGACATCGCCGTGAACAAGTGCGGCATGCCGCGTCCGCATTTCATCAAGACCTTCCCGGGCCACGAAGGCGACGACGCCTGGGTGACCGGCGAGATGACCGTCAAGAAGGCGTACTGCGAGATGCTCGAGCGCCAGCAGTACGACATCAACGAGCACCAGGGCAAGCTGCGCGAGTTGCAGACCCAGGCCGGCCTGCCGGTCAAGGAGCTGAAGGACATCAACAAGCAGATGTCCACCGGTGAGGCCAAGGCCCGCCGTGCCAAGCGCGAAATGATCGAGGCCAACCTGCGCCTGGTGATCTCCATCGCCAAGAAGTACACCAACCGCGGCCTGCAGTTCCTCGACCTGATCCAGGAAGGCAACATCGGCCTGATGAAGGCGGTGGACAAGTTCGAATACCGGCGCGGCTACAAGTTCTCCACCTATGCCACCTGGTGGATTCGCCAGGCCATCACCCGCTCCATCGCCGACCAGGCGCGCACCATCCGCATTCCGGTGCACATGATCGAGACCATCAACAAGATGAACCGGATCAGCCGTCAGATCCTCCAGGAGACCGGCCAGGAACCCGACCCGGCGACCCTGGCGATCAAGATGGAGATGCCCGAGGACAAGATCCGCAAGATCATGAAGATTTCCAAGGAGCCCATCTCCATGGAAACCCCGATCGGCGACGACGAGGACAGCCACCTGGGCGACTTCATCGAGGACCAGTCCACCCTGGCGCCGGTGGAAGCCGCGCTGTATTCCAGCCTGCAGAACGCCACCCAGGAAGTGCTGGATTCCCTGACCTCCAGGGAAGCCAAGGTTCTGCGCATGCGCTTCGGCATCGAGATGAACACCGACCACACTCTGGAAGAAGTCGGCAAGCAGTTCGACGTCACCCGTGAGCGTATCCGCCAGATCGAGGCCAAGGCCCTGCGCAAGCTGCGCCACCCGTCGCGTTCCGAGCGCCTGCGCAGCTTCCTCGATTGACCTTTCCACAGGGCGGGCGACCGCCCTGCCGGGCCTGTAGCTCAGTTGGTTAGAGCAGAGGACTCATAATCCTTTGGTCCAGGGTTCAAGTCCCTGCGGGCCCACCAGTATTGAAGCGGCTTCCAGCGATGGAGGCCGTTTTCGTTTAGGTCTAGGCGTTATAGATTGTGCCGCCGGCGGCCTGATAGCGCAGGATCACCTGTGTGCCTTCATCGGCCATTACCCCGCGCAGGATGGCGATGCCTGCTCGTTCGAGGTGGTTGTAGGAATCGGGGCGGACCGGGCCCTCGTCGAAGCCGATGGCTCGGGCCGCCTCGGCGGGCGCTGCGCAGACCAGGCGTTCGATACCGCTCCACAATATCCCACCTAGGCACATGGCGCAGGGTTCGCATGAGCTGTAGAGGGCATGGCCGGGTTGTTTCAGGGTATAGGTTCCGAGCAGGCGTTGGGCGCGCATGATGGCCATCATCTCGGCGTGCAGCACTGAACTATTCAGGCGTAGCACGCTGTTGACGCCGATCGCCAGCAGGCGGCCTTCGGCCTGGCTGAAGATCGCAGCGCCGAATGGACCGCCGGTACCGTGCTCGACATTCTGGCGGGCCAATTCGATGGCCAGGCGCATGCGTCCCTCGTCGTCGGCGATGATCAGGCTGCGGTCGTCGTAGGGTATCGCCCAATCCGGCAGATCGAGCGGCAGGCAGTCCGTCATCGTGGCCGGCGCTTTCAGCGCGGTGCGAGGGGGACTCCCGCCTCGACGATCTCGCGGGCGATGGCCTCGACCAGTATGGGTAGCGTGGCTTCGACCACCGGCGTCAGGCCCATGTGGGTGGCCAGGCTTTCCGGTTCGACGCCGAACAGGACGGTGTGCGTCGGCGCCTCGTGGGTGATTACCAGGGTGGCCAGGACGTCGGGCAGGCCGACTTGGTGGGGCGACAGTTTGGTGCGGAACAGGGCGGGGATTTCCTCGTCCTTGAGCCGCAACAGGGAGCCCGGTGTCTTGCCGGCGCGGACGCAGTCGGCAATGATCAGCAGGTCGCTATTGGCCAGGTCGTCGAGCAGTTCCATGGCCGAGGTGCCACCGTCGAGCAACTCGACTTCCGGCGGCACTTGGTAACGCCGGCCGAGTTCTTCGATGGCGTAGACGCCGACGCCTTCGTCGGTGAGTAGGATGTTGCCGACGCCGAGGACTACGATACGCATAAAAACCCCAATGTCATTCCCGCTCAGGCGGGAATTCGGTTTGTCTTAGCCGGGCTCGCCTGCGCGGGAACGGCTCCACAAGAAAAAACACCCGGCCGAAGCCGGGTGCTGCAATGATCGCATTCCTGAAGGAGGAGGGGAAATCAGGAACCGATCTCGCATTGGTAGGACGGGCTGAAGCAGCCGGCGTGGACCGTCGACTTCTGGCTGCCGTCCACGTCCAGGACGTGCACCGCGCAGGCCAGGCAGGGGTCGAACGAGTGCACGGTGCGGAGAACTTCCAACGGCCGCTCGGGGTCGGCCACCGGGTTGTTGACGAGCGACATCTCGTACGGTCCGGGCTGGTCGTTCTCGTTGCGCGGGGCGGCGTTCCAGGTGGTCGGCACCACGGCCTGGTAGTTCTTGATCTTGCCGTTGTCGATCACCACCCAGTGGCTCAACACGCCGCGCGGGGCTTCGTGGAAGCCGACGCCTTCGACCTCGCCCTTGGGGAACTCAGGCTTGTTGAAGGTATGCACGTCGCCCTTGCCGATGTTGTCGACCAGGCGATGCCACATGTTGCTCAACTCGTCGACCTGGACGTTGCAGGACACTGCGCGGGCCGCGTGGCGGCCGATGGTCGAGTGCACGGCGGCGAGGGGGATCTTGGTCCCGGCCACGGAGCTGGCGGTGTCGAGCACCTGGGTCAGGTACTTCAGGGTGGGCTCGTGCTTGGCCGCAGCCATGGCCAGGACGCGCGACAGCGGGCCGACCTGGGCAGGCTTGCCGAGGAAGGTCGGCGACTTGACCCAGGAATACTTGCCGTCGTCCTGGAAGTCGGTGTACTCCGGCTCGGTCTCGCCCTTGTACGGGTGCAGCGCGTCGCTGCCTTTGTACCAGGCGTGCTTGGAGCTTTCCTTGACGCCCTCGACGAAGTACGGATCGCCGAACTTGGTGATCGGCTTGAACTTGGTCAGGTCGCCGCCCGGCACATAGCCGCCGGGCAGGGCGAACTGGGTGCCCTTGCCGTCCAGCGGCAGGTCGGGGACCGACAGGTAGTCCATAATGCCGGCACCGTGATGGGTCCAGTCGGCATAGAAGGCGCCGATCGCGGCGACGTCGACCAGGTAGACGTTGTGGACGAAGTCCTGCAACTCGTCGATCCAGCCCTTGACCGCCATCAGACGCTCGACGTTGAGCACCGACTGGCCGTCGGGGTTGATCGAGTTGGCGACGCCGCCGACCGCGACGTTCTGGATGTGCGGGGTCTTGGAGCCGAGGATGGCGACCACCTTGTTGGCCTTGCGCTGGATGTCCAGGGCCTGCAGGTAGTGGCTGACCGCGAGCAGATTCACTTCCGGCGGCAGCTTCATGGCCGGGTGGCCCCAGTAGCCGTTGGCGAACACGCCAAGTTGGCCGGTACCGACGAATCCGGACAGCCGCTCCTTCACGGCGGCGAATTCATGCTTGCTGTTGCCCTTCCAGGTGGACAGCGATTCGGCCAGTTGGGCCGTCTTCACCGGGTCGGCCTTGAGGGCCGACACCACGTCCACCCAGTCCAGGGCGGACAGGTGATAGAAGTGCACGATGTGGTCGTGGACGGCGTGGGCCAGGATGATCAGGTTGCGGATGTACTGGGCGTTGACCGGGATTTCCATCTGCAGGGCGTTTTCCACCGCGCGTACCGAGGCGATGGCGTGCACGGTGGTGCAGACGCCGCAGATGCGCTGGGTGATGGCCCAGGCGTCACGCGGGTCGCGACCGAGCAGGATCTGCTCGACGCCACGCCACATCTGGCCGGAGGCCCAGGCCTTCTTGACCTTGCCGCCGTCGATTTCGCAGTCGATGCGCAGGTGACCCTCGATGCGGGTGATGGGATCGATGGTGATGCGTTTGCTCATGTTTCTGCTCCAGGTTTATTTGACGGCGGCTGCTTCGTGCTTGGGCAGCACCGGCAGCAGACGGACGAGTACGACGTAGCCGAGGATTTCGATGGCGATGATACCGACGGTCAGGCCCATCTCGGCCAGGGACGGGAAGTAGCTCCAGCCCTCGCCGGTTTCATAGCCGACCAGATAGCTGTTGATGCGCAGCAGGAAAGTGCCGGTCATCATGCACACGGCCGACAGGAACAGCTTGTCCGGGCGACGGCGGTTGGCGGCGCTGGCCAGGAGGACGGCGGGGACGATGAAGAAGGCCATCTCGATCCAGAACATCAGGGCCATGACATTGGGCTTGAAGGCCTCGCCCACGGCGCCGCGCACCACCAGATCAACCACGCGCACCACCAGGTAGGCCAGGACCACCCACCACATGACCTTGGACAGCTTCGACAGGATGCCGAGTTCGAATGGCCGCTTGAAGCCGATCGCCGAGATGGTCGATTCGAAGATCACGATACCGTAGCCGACGCTGATAGCGGTAAGCAGGTACAGCACGGGGATCATCAGGGTCTGCCAGAGCGGGTTCAACTGATTGCCGAGCACGACCAGCATGGAGCCGAGCGAGGACTGGTGCATCGAGGGCAAGAGGGCGCCCAGGGCAATGAACAGGAACATCCAGCGACCGAGCTTGCGCCGGAGGTCGTCCTTGTTGAGTTTCTCCAGGAACACCGGTGAGAACTCGATCCACATCACGACCACGTACAGCGAGATGCAGGTCGCCACTTCGAACATCACCGAGTTGA
This sequence comes from Thiobacillus sp., assembly GCA_013335435.1. Taxonomy (GTDB): domain Bacteria; phylum Pseudomonadota; class Gammaproteobacteria; order Burkholderiales; family Thiobacillaceae; genus Parasulfuritortus. The sequence continues at coordinate 8,886 of JAAXVP010000014.1, forward strand.
TCTGGGCCCAGCCTGGCGTGAAGATGTGCCAAGTATTCCAGTAGCGGCCCAGATCGATGATCACCGAGGCACCGGCCAGGGTGTAGCCGAACAGGCTGCCGAGCAGGGCGGGCCGGACCAGTGGGTGATACTCACCCTTGTTGAAGATGTACACCAACAGGGCGACGGAGTAGCCACCGCAGGCGAAGGCGGAGCCGACCATGACGTCGTAGACCACCCAGATGCCCCAGGTGTAGCCGTCGTTGACGTTGGTCACCGAGCCGATGCCGAAGATCAGGCGAACGACTAGGATCACGCCGGCGATGGCGATCAACAAGGCCATGGTCTTGGTCAGCGAGGTGACCAGGGAGCCCCCCAACGGGGTGGGAGCGGAATGTGCGTGGTTCGACATCTGGCTACTCCTGGTTCTCGTTTTCGTCGTCGTGCATGCTGCGCCTGGCCGCGACCACCAGCCCGCCCAGTACGATGAGCGGGGCGATCAAGTAGCCGTACAGGCTGTGCTGCATGGTTTCCGACACGGAGGCGTAGGATCGCTCGGGCAAGGCGCGGTAACCCAGCTTCTCGAACGGCACGGCCGACAGCTTGAGAACCTGGGTGCCGCCCAGTTCCTTTTCGCCGTATACCTGCGGCACATAGCTGGCGGCTTTGGCCATCTGACGATCGTTGCCGTCGATTTTGCCGCGCGGCACGGTGTAGTCGGTACCGGGCTTGAGCGCCAGTCGGCGTTTGGCTTCGGCCATCAACTCGACGGTCGGACCGAACAGCGTCGCGCCGGTAGGGCAGACTTGGGCGCAGGCCGAGTACTCGAACCGGGTCTTGTTGTCGGGTGACGCGAGGTGATTGCACAGCTCGCACTTGACGATCTTCGGGAAGGCCTTGTCGTACTGGAAGCGCGGTACGTCGAACGGGCAGGCCAGGACGCAATAGCGGCAGCCGATGCAGTCGCCCGGATCGTAGGTGACCACGCCGGTCTCCGGATCTTTCCGCATGGCGGAAACCGGACAGGCCGATACGCAGGAGGGATCGACGCAGTGCAGACAGGAATGCTTCATGAAAGCATAGCCATCCTTTTCCTGGTCCTTGTGCTCGCCGGTGCCGTCCTTGTACATCTTGATGACGTTCTTGGTCTTGCCGGAGATGTCCAGCGGAGTATCCCAGAGCTGGTCGTCGGTGGAGAACTCGGGCGGCAATCCATTGGACTCCTTGCAGGCCGCCACGCAGGCCTTGCAGCCGATGCACAGGGTGCTGTCATAGAGTAGGCCCATGGCCTTGGGAGGCATGGTCAGGTTGCCCCGCGCCTCGGCCGGGGCGGGAACCGCCGTGGCCGCGACCGCGCCGCCCGCCAGCATCCCCTTGAGGAACTGACGACGGTCGATTGTCATGATTGCGCCCTTTCTTCAGACTTGGACGCCTCGCCCTCGACCGCGACGTTTTTGCCCAGGTTCTTGGTCAGGTTGTAGGTCGCCGCGGTGGCCGCACCAGCCAAGGCCGCAACGGCTGCCGCCGAGGCGATGGTGGCACCGACGCCGCGCGGCTCGTCGACCTTCGGATAGCCAAGCGGCGGTTGTACCGATTTCAGTTCGGCCAAGGCATGGATGGGCTTGGCGAAGCCGACGCCCTTCTCGGTGCAGCCGATGCAGGGGTGACCGCAGCCGACCGGCCAGGACACCTCGCCGACGTCGTTGAAACCGATCACCGGGCAGTTGGCGTAGGTCTCCGGACCCTTGCAGCCCAGCTTGTACAGACACCAGCCCTGACGGTGGCCGGCGTCGCCGAATTCGAGGGCGAAGCGGCCGGCGTCGAAGTGGGCGCGGCGCTCGCAGTTCTCGTGCACCAGGCGCGAGTAGGCGAACAGCGGTCGGCCCAGGCTGTCGATCGCGGGCAGCTTGCCGAAGGTCAGGTAGTGCACCACGGTGGACAGGAAGTTGTACGGGTTGGGCGGGCAGCCTGGAATGGTTACTACCGGCTTGCCGAGCACTTCGCCGACGCTGGAGGACCCGGTCGGGTTCGGACCGGTCGAAGGCATGCCGCCCCAGGAGGCGCAGGAACCGATCGCCACCACGGCGGCGGCGCCGGCGGCGCATTCCTTGACCATGTCCATGGCGGTCTGGCCGCCGACCTTGCAGTAGATGCCGTTGTCCTTGGTCGGGATGGCGCCTTCGACCACCAGCAGGTACTTGCCCTTGTTCGCCTCCATGGCGGCCTTGCGGGCAGCCTCGGCCTGGTGGCCGGCGGCGGCGAACAGGGTTTCATGGTAGTCGAGCGAGATGACGTCCAGGATCAGGCGATCCAGGGTGGGGTGCTCGGACCGCAGCAGCGATTCGGAACAGCCGGTGCATTCCTGGAAGTGCAGCCAGATCACCGACGGCCGCTTGGCCGGGGTGGCTACCGCCTGCGCGATCTCGGCCGCCGCCGAAGCGGGCAGGCCCAGAGTCGCGGCCATGCCGGAACAGAGTTTGAGAAACTCCCGACGGGATATGCCAAGCCGCTTTTCCACGGCCTGCACGCTCGGCAGGTCTTCCATCGAGATGATGTCGATCTTCGCCATGATCGTCCTTTCCAGTTATTGCCAGCCGGGTGGGCCACGGATACACCGAACCCTTAGACGCCGGTCCCCTAAACACCAAGTATGGATAGACTACAAACTCGGTTATTTCTACATCAATATAAGCATGTCCTAAATTTCTGGTGATAGATTTTTTTAATTAAGAGTATTGTTTTTAGCAGAATCACTAAAATTGTACTTATGGATATGGCCGATCTCGTTGATACACATAGCCATTTCGACGCCACCGAATTCGATCAGGATCGTGATGCGGTGTACGAGCGTGCCCGGCGGGCTGGCGTAAATATCCAGGTCGTGCCGGCCGTCACGCTGGCCAATTGCCAGGCGGTGGCGGCGGCCTGTCGGCGCTATCCGGGCTGTTTCCCGGCCTGGGGGATGCATCCCATGTACATCGACGTCCACAAGGAGACCGATGGGGCGGAATTGCGCCATCTGGTCGAACAGTGGCGACCGGTGGCGATCGGCGAGATCGGTCTCGACTTGTTCGTCGATGGCCTCGATCCGGCCCGGCAGGAGTTCTTCTATGTCGAGCAGCTGAAGATCGCGCGCGATTACGATCTGCCGGTGCTGCTGCACTGCCGGCGTGCGGTCGATCCCATCCTCAAGCAACTGCGCCGGATCAAGGTCAGGGGCGGCATCGCCCACGCCTTCAGCGGCAGCCGGCAGCAGGCCGACGAATTCATCCGGCTCGGCTTCAAGCTGGGTTTCGGCGGCGCCTTCACCTGGGAACGGGCGACCCGGTTGCGTGCCCTGGCCGTCGAACTGCCCTTGGAGGCTATCGTCCTGGAAACCGACAGCCCGGACATCCCGCCGGCCTGGGTCGGTCGCGGTCGCAACGAGCCGGCCGAACTTGCCGGGATCGCCGCGACACTGGCCGAACTGCGCGGCCAGTCAGTCGGGGAAGTGGCCCGGGTCACGCGCGAGAATGCCTGCACCGTGCTGCCTGGGTTATCCTGAAACGATGAACCGGGCCAACCTCACCATCCCGAACCTGCTCACCGCATCCAGGCTGGTCCTGGTGCCGTTCGTGGTATGGGGCCTGGCCGAGGGTGAAATCGAGTTGGCGTTCTGGTTGTTTGCCGTCGCCGCGCTCACCGATCTATTGGACGGCAATCTGGCCCGCCTGCTCAACCAACGCAGCGTCCTGGGCGCCTGGCTGGACCCGATCGCCGACAAGGCCATGCTGCTGTCGACCCTGCTGATGCTGGTGTGGCTGGGTATCCTGCCGCTCTGGCTGGCCATCGTGGTGGCTGCGCGCGATGTCGTCGTCCTGCTCGGCGCCGCCGCCTACCGCACCCTGACCGGCGGCCTGGAGGTGACCCCGACCATCTGGGGCAAAGCGGCGACGGCGGCCGAATTCATCCTGGTGTCGCTGGCCTTGGCCGACCTGGCGCTCGACTGGGGCGTCGATTTCCTGCTCCATGTCGCCGGCGTGACCGGACTGCTGGTGTTCATATCCGGTTGCCACTATGTCTGGGTGTGGAGCGCGAAGACCCGTGCCTGGAGGGCGGCACGGGCCGGCACCGGTCCGTTCTAGGTTCGGAACTTGGTGACCTGCCCGGTCAGGCGCTCGGAAATCTCCGCCACCTGCTCGGCCGCCTGATGCACTTGTCGGGTGCTGTCGGCGGCGGCCCGTGCGATCTGGCCGATGTTGCCGACCATCCCGTCGATCTCCGAGGTGGCCCGGCTCTGTTCCTTGGCGCTGGCGGCCACCCGGGCCGTCATCTCGGTGATCTGGCCGACGGTGGCCGAGATCTCGTTGAGCGCCGTGGCGGTCTGCTCGACCTGCTGCACGCTCTGGCCGGAACTGGTTTCGGCTTCGTGTATGGTCTCGACGGCGCGCTGGGCGTTCGATTGCAGCTTGTCGATGATGTTCTCGATCTCGCTGGTGGCATCCTCGGTACGTCGGGCCAGGTTGCGCACCTCGTCGGCCACCACGGCGAAACCGCGCCCGGCCTCGCCGGCCCGCGCCGCCTCGATGGCGGCGTTGAGGGCAAGCAGGTTGGTCTGTTCGGCGATCTCCCTGATCAGGCCGAGGATGCGGCCGATGTCGCGGCTGTCGTTGTCGACCTGGCGGATGTCGTTGACCGCACCTTGAAGGCGTTGCGACATGGCCCGGATGGCGGATAGCGCGCCAGTCGCCAATTGGGTGCCCTGCTTGGCCTTCTGGTCGGCGCCCAGGGAAGCCGAGGCGGCCTCCTGGATGTCGCGGGTGACGAATTCCACGGTGGTGACCAGATTGTGCAGGACCTTGCCGAGTTCCTCGGTGTCGAGCAGTTGCCGGTTCGAGCCTTCCTCGCTGTGGGTCGCGGCGCTCAGCAGCTGGCCGGACAGGTCGCCCAGGCGCACGGTGCAGCGTTGCGCCTGCTCGACCGTGGCGGAGAACTGGCCGAGCATGCCGTTGAAGCTGGTGGCGGCATGGGCGATCTCATCCTCGCCGTCGGCATCGATGCGCAATTGCAGGTTGGATTCCGCTTCGGCCCGGCTCATGGTGGCGGCCAGGCGGTTGATCGGGCTGGCGATGAAGCGGTTCATCAGCCAGATCAGGAGCAGGAAACCCATGCTGAACATGGCGACATGGATCAGGGCGTTGACCAGGTCGGTGGCGCCCATGCGGTTGTCGGTGGGGGCCAGGTCGTAGGTGATGCGCACGGCGCCCAGCACGGTACCCTCGGGCACCGAGTGGCATTGCAGGCAGTTGACGCCGCGGGTCGACGGCGTGGCCTTGTAGGGGCGCACCACGGTCAGGCGCCGGCCCTGGTCGGTCTGGTCGATGACGATGGACTGCCGACCTTGTTCGATGGCCGCCTTCTCCAGGGCGTCGGCGGCCTCCTCGCCGGCCATGCCGGCGCCATACTGGGCCGAGACGCCGGGACCGCGCACGATGCGGGCGTCGAGCAGGTTGGCCTGTTCCAGGAAGGTCTTGCGCAGTTGTTCGCGTTCGCCCATGCCGCCGGTCAGCATCAACTTGTTGAGACTGTCGAAATAATTGTCGGCGATGCCGGTTACATGCTCGCCCTGGATATCGTCCGACATGGCGCGCGAGCTGTAATGGGAATAGAAGTAACTGGCCGACAGTTCGATTACGAACACGATGGCGGCCGCGACCAATACCTTGGCGGCGACCCGGCGCTTCAATGCCTGGACAAGGCCCATGTCATCTCCTCGTTGTGATTTGGGCGTTAGGTTCGTCCGTTAACGGAAAACCCGAGTAAAACTTGAGGGAATCGCCGCCTAGCCGTTGACGATTTCCGACCAGCGTTTTTCCAGGCGCTTCACCGACACCGGTTCCGGCGTCTTCAGTTCCTGGGCGAACAGCGAGACCCGCAACTCCTCCAGCAGCCAGCGGAAGGCCTCCACCTCGGCTGTGATGCCCGTGGTCTGTTCCTCGCGCCGGGCCCGGGTCTGCCATTGCGTCAGCAGGGGCAGCAGCGCGCGCATCTGCTGGGCATCGCGGTCGGGTCGGCCGGCGAGCTTTTCCAGGCGACGCTCCATGGCCTTGAGATAGCGTGGCAGGTGGACCAGGGTGGCCGGTGCCAGGCGGGCGACGAAGCCGGGATAGACCAGTGCCTTGAGTTGCTCGCGCAGGTCGGCGGCCGCCTCCTTCGAGGCCAGTGGCCGGGCCAATTGCTGGTTCAACCTATGGCCGTGGTCGAGGCATTCGGCAGCCAGGCGGGCGGTCTCCCTGGCTTGCCCGGCCAGGTTCGGCCGAGCGGTCTGGGCGGCGCTGTCGAACTCGTTCTGGCGCCTCAGCTCGGCTGGGTCGAGGGTCAGGACGGCACGGGCGGCGGAGTAGAGGACGTCGGCGAGAAGTTGATTGAGGCCCAGGTTCTTATCCATGAGCGCATATTGCATGGCGGCCGGCTTCAGGCGTGCCGTCAGGTCCTTCTCGACTTGCTTGAGCAGGTCCGGAAAGGCGCGCCAGACCAGGCGGCAGACGCCGCGGCGGTGCTGCTCGCGTGCCACGGCGGGGCTGTCGAGCAGCTTCAGGCCGATCTGGCCCTGGTCCTCGACCAGGCTCGGGAAGGCGGCGATCTTGCGGCCGCCGCTGGTCAGCTCGACCTGGCCGGGCAGGTCGCCGAAGTCCCAGCGTCCGACCGCTTCGCGTTCGCCCGGCGCGGCCGCCTGTTGCAGGCTGCGTGCCGCCTCGCCGCCGAGTTGCCGGCGCAAGGCGGCAAGGTCGCGGCCCTCGGCGGCGAGGCGGTTGTTTTCGTCCAGGACCCGGTAGTTCATGGTCAGGTGGGCGGGCAGGGCCTCGGGCCGCCAGGCGTCGCGCGGGATGCCCTGGCCGGTGGTCTTGGCGAGGAACTCGGCCAGGGCATCGGTGAGTGGCTGCTCACTCGGGCGCAGGGCCTCGGCGGCGGCGCGGGCGAACTCCGGCACCGGCACGAAGGCGCGCCGGACCGATTGCGGCAGGCCCTTGATCAGGGCCAGCGCCTTTTCCTCCAGCAGACCGGGCACCAGCCAGTCGCAGCGTGCCTGGGGTACCTGGTTGAGCGCCGCCAGGGGTACCAGCAGGGTGACGCCATCATCCTCCGCGCCGGGATCGAACCGGTAGGCGAGGGCGAAGCGCACACCGCCCAGGTCCAGTTCCTTCGGGAAGTCGCGCGCGTCGGCGCCGCGCTCCTTGAGCAGGTTCTCGCGCCGGAGGTGCAGCAGCCTGGGCGACTTGGCTTCGGCCTCGCGCAGCCACTTCTCGAAGGCGGCGCCGTTGTGGATGCCCTCCGGGATGCGATCGTCGAAGAAGCGATAGAGATCCTCTTCGTCCACCGAGATGCGGGCGTTGCGCGAGCGGTGGGCGAGCTCGTCGATCTGCTCGACCAGCTTGCGGTTGTGGCCGAAGAAGGCCGAGCGGGTGTCGTACTCGCCCTCGACCAGGGCCGAGCGGATGAATATCTCGCGCGCCTTGACCGGGTCGATGGGGCCGTAGTGCACCTTGCGCCCGTTCACCACCGGCAGGCCGTACAGGGTGGCGCGCAGGTTAGCGGCGACATGGGCCGGTTTCTTGGCCCAGTGCGGGTCGGAATAGCTGATTTTGAGCAGGTGCCTGGCCGCGTGCTCGACCCAGTCCGGCTCGATGCGGGCGATCATGCGGGCGTAGACCCGGCGGGTCTCGACGATCTCGGCCGCCATCACCCACTTGGGCTTCTTCTTCACTCCCGAGCCGGGGAAGGGCAGGAACTTGGTCTCCCGCGCACCCAGGTAGAGACCCTCCTCGGTCAGCATGCCCAGGTTGCCCAGGAGGCCGGGCAGCAGGGCCTGGTGCAGGTTGGCGTAGGTGTGAAGGGGGAAGGGCTCTGGGTGAAGGGTGAAGGATGAAGGGTGAAGGGTGGAACCCCCGGCCTCATCACCCTTCTCCCTTCCCCCTTCACCCTTCACTTCACTGACCTTCCAACCCAGCTCCTTCACCTGCGCCGCCAGCTGGGCATGCACCTCGCGCCATTCGCGTACCCGGCGCGGCGACAGGAAGTCATCCTCGAAGGCCTCGCGCAACTTGCGCTGCGACTTGCGGTGGTGGATCAGTTCCTCGATATGCCGCCACAGCTTGAGGACGGCGACGAAGTCGGAGTTCTCGTCGGCGTAGCGGGCGTGCCTCTGGTCGGCGGTGGCCTGGCGTTCCTGGGGCCGGTCGCGCGGATCCTGGGTGGACAGGAAGGCGGCGATCACCAGGACTTCGTGCAGGACGGCCTTCTCGCGCGCCGCCACCAGCATGCGACCGATGCGGGGGTCGAGCGGCAGGCGGGCCAACTCGCGGCCGACCGGGGTCAGGCGGCCGTCCTCGTCCAGAGCGTTCAGTTCCCGCAGCAGGGCCTGGCCATCGTGGATGCGGCGCGGCTCGGGCGGGTCGAGGAAGGGGAAGGCGCCAATCTCGGGCAGATGCAGCGATTTCATGCGCAGGATCACGCCGGCGAGCGACGAGCGCAGCAGCTCCGGCGTGGTGTAGCGGGGCCGGGCCTGGAAGTCCTGCTCGTCGTAGAGGCGGATGCAGATGCCCTCGGCGACCCGGCCGCAACGGCCGGCGCGCTGGTTGGCCGAGGCCTGGGAGACCTTCTCGACCTTGAGCTGCTCGATCTTGTTGCGGATGGAATAGCGCTTCACCCGCGCCTGGCCGGTGTCGACCACGTAGCGGATGCCCGGCACGGTGAGCGAGGTCTCGGCCACGTTGGTGGCCAGGACGATGCGCCGGCCGGCATGGGGCTTGAACACCTGCTCCTGCTCGGCCACCGACAGGCGGGCGAACAGGGGCAGGATCTCGGTGTGGGGCGGGTGGTGCTTGCGCAGGGCCTCGTGGGCGTCGCGGATCTCCCGCTCGCCGGGCAGGAAGACCAGGATGTCGCCGGTGCCCTCGCGCGCCAGTTCGTCGACCGCGACCAGCAGCGCGGCTTCGAGGTCGGGCTCCTCTTCCTCGCGCTTGTCGTCCTTCGCGGCCTCTTTCTTCTTCGCCTGGTCCGCCGGCGGCCGGTAGCGCATCTCGACCGGGTAGGTCCGGCCCGACACCTCGACTACCGGGGCGCCGCCGAAATAGGCCGAGAAGCGGTCCGCCTCCAGGGTGGCGGAGGAGATGATCACCTTGAGTCCGGGGCGGCGCGGCAGCATGGTCTTCAGGTAGCCGAGCAGGAAATCGATATTCAGGCTGCGTTCATGCGCCTCGTCCAGGATCAGGGTATCGTAGGCCCGGAACTGCGGGTCGGACTGGGTCTCGGCGAGCAGGATGCCGTCGGTCATCACCTTGATCCGGCTGTCCTGGCTGACCTGGTCGGTAAAGCGTACCTGCCAGCCGATGAAGCCGCCCAGGCGGGTGCGGGTCTCCTCGGCCAGGCGCCCGGCCACACTCTTGGCGGCGATCCGGCGCGGCTGGGTCATGCCGATCAGGCCCTTGCGGCCACGTCCGGCGGCCCAGGCGATCTTGGGCAACTGGGTGGTCTTGCCGGAACCGGTTTCGCCGCAAACGATGACAACTTGATGCGCGGAAAGCGCAGCGGCGATATCCTCACGGCGTGAAGAGACCGGCAGTTGTTCGGGAAATTCGATGTGCGCCTGGGGCGCCAAATCAGGATTGAGGGAAGGCATAGGCATGAATTATCGGGGATTCGGGCTGGCTTGGCTCGCTGTCTGGCTGTTCGCCGCACCGGCCGGCGCGGTGCCGTTGACGGTCGGCGCGCTCGGTCTGGATGCCGCCGAGGTGTGGCAGCGCGGCAGTGCCCAGGAAGAGGCGGATTTCGACAGCGTCATCCTGCGCATGGGCAATGGCCCGGACATGCTGGAGGTCTTCCTGCCCCGGCATCGTGCCCGGCCGAAGACCGCCGAGGCGCAGTTCATCGAGCAGTTGGAGGCGAGTTGGCGCCGCCGCTACGGCCAGGAGGTCGCGATGGACTGGCTGGAGTTGGCGGGCAAGCGCTGGCGCGTGTGCCGGCGTCCGAGCCAGAGCGGCGATGGCCACGTCTTCCAGATCGTCACCGTGCATGCCGGTGAGGCCTACCAGATGGTCGCGGTGACGCCGGTCGGGGTCGATCGCCTGCCCTTGGCCGTTCAGGCCCTGCTCGGCAGTGCCGCCTGGGACGGCGTCGTGGCCAAGGCGGCCGGCGTGCCCGTGGTGGCGTCGGCGGCCAAGCCCGTCGCAGCGGTCAAGCCCGAGCCGGCCGCCAAGTCCGAAGCCGAGCCGGTCCGGACTGCGGCCGTCGCCAAGCCGGCGCTGGAAGCTAAACCGGCACCCCAAACGAAACCCGAAGCGAAACCAGAAGCGAAACCAGAAGCGAAACCAGAAGCGAAACCAGAAGCGAAACCCGCGCCGCCGTCTACTCCGGTTGCCGTTGCGCCGCCGGTGCCCGAGAAGCCGGCCCCGGTCGCCGGCAAATGGCGCTTCATGCGCGGCGTGACGGTCCTGCCCCAAGGCAAGGACTGGGGCGATCTGGCCGAAGCGGAAGGCCGGTTGCTCGGTACCGACGGCCCGGTCACGGGGCTCGGCCTGGCGGTCCAGGGGGCCGGTCTGGACGGGTTCCTGGAGGGCTACCTGTGGCACAAGGGCGAGGACGGTCGCGAACGCAGGCAGGCCTTCCGGCGCCATTGGCAGGTCCGCTGGCCCTCCCTGCCCGATCTTCTGGTGGGCGGCCAGGCCCTGGCACTCGATCTGGACTTCCTGGCCGAGGTCACCGGCCTGGATGCGCCCGGAAACATGAGCGTGCGCCTGGAGTTGATCCCGGCCTGCGCGCCGCGCAAGGATATGATCGCTTGGCTGGATGGCCTGGAGGCGAATGGCGCGGCCAGTCTGGCCAAGCTCGACAAGATGGTTTGCCAGGTGCCCACAGGCGGTCCTGCCGCCGTGACGGTGGACGTCGCGGCCAAGGACTACCCGAGCGCCATCGGCGGCAAGGTCAGCAAGCGTGTCCTCCTGGCCATGCCGGTCGAATGGGAAAGCGGCATCCAGGCCAAGGAGGGCGAGGTGCGTCGGCTGGTCCTGGTCGCCCGTTTCCAGACCTCCGGGGCCGGCAATGCCTCCGGCGACCCGATGTTCCGGCAGGCCGCCGCCGTCTTCGTGTTCGGGCCCTAGGCCCGGTGTCGGAGCGCTCAGGAGACCGGCGCGGTTTGACGCGCGCCCGGCAATCGGGTATCCACTGGCCGACATGGAACCCGATATCCCGCCGCTGAACGATCAGCAGTTGCGCGAGGCCTTCAAGCTGTTCAGCGAGACCTCGGAGCGGCTGTCCGACGCCTATGCCGAACTGCAGGGCCAGGTCGCCCGCCTGTCCGCCGAACTGGCCGCCGCCAACGGCGAACTGGCCCGGCGCGAGCGTTTGTCCATCCTGGGCGAGGTGGCGGCCAAGCTGGCACACCAGTTGCGCACCCCGCTGGCCACGGCGCTGCTCTATGTCGGCCACCTGGCCCGGCCGGGCCTGGCCGAGACGGACCGGGTCCGCTTCGCCGACAAGACCCTGGGGCGGTTGCGTTATCTGGAGCGTCTGATCCAGGACATGCTGGCCTTCGTGAAGGGCCAGCAGGGGCGGCGCACGGTGTTCGGCGTCCACGCCCTGGTCGACGAGGTCTGGCTGGCCATCGAGCCGCAGGCGGTGTTGCTGGACGTCAGGCTGGAACTGGCCAAGCAGGGCGACGACGAGCGCATCGAGGCGGACCGCCAGGCCCTCCAGGGGGCCCTCATCAACCTGGTCGAGAATGCCGTCCAGGCCAGCCGGGCCGGCGGCCGGGTCGACTTCGCCGTGGCCACCGGCAGCGCCTTCGTGGCCTTCCGGGTCGCGGACCAGGGCCCGGGCATCGCCGAGGCCGACCGGGAGCGCCTGTTCGAGCCGTTCTTCACCACCCGCAGCGAGGGCAGCGGCCTCGGCCTGGCCATCGTCAAGCAGACCGCGGATGCCCATGGCGGCTGGGTGGAGGTGGAGTCCGAGCCGGGCCGGGGCAGCCGGTTCGCGTTGTTCCTGCCGGCGCTCGGCAGACCGGAGACACATGGAGGAGCGGATGCCTGAACGGAGGCCGAAAATCCTGGTGGTGGAAGACGACGCCGCCCTGCGCGAGGCCCTGACCGACACCCTGGAACTGGCCGGCCAGACGGTCGTCTCGGCGCCCGAGGGCGAGACGGCCCTGGCCGTGCTCGGGCGCGAGACGGTGGACATGGTCCTGTCCGATGTCCAGATGCCCGGCATGGACGGCCACGAACTGTTGCGCCGGGTCAAGGCGGTGCGGCCGGGCATCCCGTTCATCCTGATGACCGCCTACGGCCAGATCGAACGTGCCGTCGAGGCCATGAAGGACGGTGCCGCCGACTACCTGCCCAAGCCGTTCGAGCCGGACCGCCTGCTCGGCGTGGTGGCGCGCCACCTGCCGGTCGCCGGCGGCAAGGAAACCGGTGCCCTGGTCGCCGAGGACACCCGCATGCGCGCCGTCCTGGACCTGGCCGACCGGGTCGCGGTCACCGACGCCACCGTGCTGCTGACCGGCGAGTCCGGGGTCGGCAAGGAGGTGGTGGCGCGCTATCTGCACGACCATTCGGCGCGCCGGAACGGCCCCTTCGTGGCGGTGAACTGCGCCGCGATCCCCGAGAACCTGGTCGAGTCGACCCTGTTCGGCCACGAGAAGGGCGCCTTCACCGGTGCCGCCGCTGCCTATACCGGCAAGTTCGAGCAGGCCCAGGGCGGCACCCTGCTGCTCGACGAGGTGTCGGAGATCCCCCTCAACGTCCAGGCCAAGCTGCTCCGGGTGTTGCAGGAAAAGATCGTCGAGCGCCTGGGTGCCCGTGCCGGCACGCCGCTCGATGTCCGGGTCCTGGCGGCGAGCAACCGCAACCTCGAAGCCTGGGTGCGCGATGGCCATTTCCGTGAGGACCTGTATTACCGGCTCAACGTCTTTCCCCTCGACATCCCGCCCTTGCGCGAGCGCCGGGCCGACATCCTGCCCCTGGCGCAGCTCTTCCTGAAGAGCGGCGCCAGCCTGGTCGGGCGCGCCGGTTTCAGCCTCTCGGCGGCGGCCGGGGCCGAATTGACCGGCTATGACTGGCCCGGTAACATCCGCGAACTGAGCAACGTGATGCAGCGAGCCATGATCCTGGCCGGCGGCAACCGCATCGAGCCGGACAACCTGTTGCTGCCGCGCCGGCCGTCCAGGCCCGTGGCGATGCCGGACCCGGCGGTCGAGGACGAAGCGAAGCCGGCCCAGATCAAGGACATGGAAAAGACCATGATCCTGGATACCTTGCGGCGCCTGAACGGTTCCCGCAAGCGTACCGCCGAGGAATTGGGCATCAGCGAGCGCACCTTGCGTTACAAGCTGCAAAAATATCGAGAAGAAGGTGAGTTGGACGGCGATTGCGGCCTATAATGCAGCCAGTCCGATTGGAGATGGCGCCATGGTGAATCCGGGCATCGAGCAGATGGTGAATCAGTTACGCGCGGTCGCTTCGCAGACCGCCGGCTTGCCGTCGGCCGCCCAGGAAACCGCTCCGGGCCGCGATTTCGCCAGCATGCTGCAGGCTGCCGTCGCTGAAGTGAACAACACCCAGTTGGATGCCAAGCAGCTCAGCGAGCAGTACGCCGCCGGCGATGCCGCCAACCTGCAGGACGTCGTGGTCTCTCTCCAGAAGGCCAGCCTATCCTTCCAGACCATGGTTCAGGTCCGCAACAAGCTGGTTTCCGCCTACCAGGAAGTCATGAACATGCAGGTCTGATGCCTGTGGCCGAACGATCTGAGACCTGATACGGCGCGCGGATGGCCACACCTCAACAGCAATTCCCAAGTAACCCGCTCCAACGATTCAACGCCCTTCCCAGCTCCCGCAAGATGGGGGTGGTGGTGGCCTTGGCGGCCACCATCGCGTTGATCGTCGGTGCCGTGCTGTGGAGCCGGACGCCGGATTACCGCGTCCTCTTTTCGGGACTCGCCGAGCGCGACGCCGGCAGCGTGGTCGCCACCCTGCAGACCATGAACGTGCCCTACAAGACCGAGGCCGGCGGCGCCATCATGGTGCCTGCCGACCAGGTATACGACATCCGCTTCAAGCTGGCCTCGCAAG
>JAAXVP010000517.1 GCA_013335435.1 Thiobacillus sp.
GCGGGATGTCGGTCGGGTCGTTCTGCATGTCGCCGTCGATGGTGACCAGGATCTCGCCGCGGGCGGCGTCGAAGCCGGCCTGCATGGCGGTGGACTGGCCGTAGTTGCGGCGCAGGAAGAAGGGCCGCAGCCAGGGCCGGGTGGCGGCCAGTTCGAGCAGCCGCTGGTCCGAGCCGTCGCGGGAGCCGTCGTCGACGCAGATCAGTTCCCAGGTGTTCGGCTGGGCGGACATGACCTCGCCGACCTTGTCCACCAGGTCGGGCAGGTTGTCGTACTCGTTGTAGATCGGGGCGAGGATGGAAACGCGAACCGAATCGGGGTTGGTCATGGCGGGCGGCGCGGAGTTGTCAAAGCGGCATTCTAATGGAATTCAGCCTTCCATCTCGTGATCCAGTTCCTCGTCGTAGACCTTGCCGTGGCGAAGCGAGCGATACAGATACACGCCCAGGACGCCGGAGACGACGAACAGCACGGTGCCCAGCCCGATGCGCCAGACCGGATCGACGCTGACGCCGCTGCCGACCAGGGCGAACACCGCCGTCTGGGGGATGAAACCGGCCGCCGAGCCGAGCAGGAAGGGCAGGGCGGCGACGCTGGAGACGCCCGCCGCCAGGTTGGTGGCGACGTTGCTGCCCACCGGCAGGAGGCGGATCAGCAGGGTCATGGTGAACGGGTTGTCGCGCACGAAGGCGTCCACCTTGGCGATCCGGCCGCCCAGGCGATGCGCCACCAAGGCCCGGCCGAACAGACGGGCATAGAGAAAGGTCGAGACGCAGCCGAGCACGGTGGCCAGCGTGCCGAGCAGGGTGCCCTGGAGGAAGCCGAAAGCGTAGCCGCCCATGAACGAGATCACCTGGCGCGGGAAGCCGACCGCCGTCGCCAGGGTGCCGATGCCGAGGAACAGCAATTCGCCGTTCAGGCCCTTGCCGCGCACCTCGCGATCGATCCAGCCCTGGTCGAGCATGTCGCCGATACCGGACCACTGGACCAGGAAGCCGATCGCGGCCAGCGACAAGAGCACGGTCAGGCCGCGCAGGATGAGCTTGATGTTCATGAACGGAAGGGGCGAAAAAGAAGCGCATTCTAACCTTGCCCGACCTGCCCGAAGCGGGTATTCTTGCGCCCCTCCACGGAGAGGTGGATGAGTGGTTTAAGTCGCACGCCTGGAAAGCGTGTTTAGGGTAATACCCTAACGCGGGTTCGAATCCCGCCCTCTCCGCCAAGACACTGGTATCACCAACGCGGCCTACAGGCCGCGTTTTCATTTGACCTGTCAGTCACCTGCCACACGGTAAATCTGCTTACTGATATTGAGGTTGGCTCAGTGTGATGGCCAGTGCTGTGCAGGTTGCCGACATTGGCGTAGCAACCAGGTTGCAAGAACAGCTCAATAGGACTGTGTTGGTCCGCACCTCGAAGCAGCCAGCCTGGCTGGGATCAGTGATCTACCGAAACTCGCTTCTTACCGGACGTTCAACGTGGAGTTGAGGCGCCTGCGTGGCCGAGGACTAAACCGCTCGCGCGGTAGGGGTGGTTCTACCCGGCGGTCTGGGTAATGCCGAGGTCGTGGCCCCAGGGCCTAGGTTGTGGAATGAGGCAATCCGCCTCGTTCCATGA
>JAAXVP010000259.1 GCA_013335435.1 Thiobacillus sp.
CGACGGCCGCGTCGCCCTGCGCGCCTCGCTGCCGGACGCCCTGCTGTCGGCCGCCAACTACCTGCGCCAGGCCGGCTGGCGCAGCGACGAGGACTGGGGCCTCGAAGTCAAACTGCCGGAGGGCTTCGACCCCGCCCAGGCCGGCCTGGAGCGGCGCCAGTCGCTCAACACCTGGGCCTTCCTGGGCCTGCGCCGGCCGGACGGCGGCAAGCTGCCCGACAGTTTCAAGCAGGCCTCGCTGATCCTGCCCCAGGGCTACGACGGCCCGGCCTTCCTGGTCATGGACAACTTCCGCGTCATCATGCGCTGGAACCGCTCGGTCAACTATGCCGTCGCGGTCGGCCACCTGGCCGACCGCCTGGCCGGCGGGGCACCGCTCGGCAACGGCCTGGCGGCGGACAACCGGCGCCTGAGCCGGGAACAACTGGAAACCATGCAAAAATGCCTGGCCGCGCTCGGCTACGACCCCGGCCCCGCCGACGGCGTGCCGGGCAGCCGCACCCGCGCCGCCATCCGCGCCTTCCAGGCCTCGGTCGGACTGCCGGCGGACGGCTATCCCTCGGTTCCCCTGCTGGAACGCCTGCAAGCCACCCAGCCGCCGCCACCGGATAGCAGGCTGAGCGCCACGAACAAGGATCGGGCATGAGTCCGGACGAACTCGTCTGCTGGAAATGCGGCGGCAACCTCAAGGCCGTGCCGCTGCCCTACGGCCGCCGCGCCGAGTGCCCGGCCTGCCGGGCCGAATTGCATGTCTGCCGGATGTGCCGCCATCACGTCCCCGGCAAGGCCAAGCAGTGCATGGAACCGATGGCTGAAGAGGTCAAGGACAAGACACGGGCGAACTTCTGCGACTGGTTCCAGCCCAGCCCCGGCCAGGCCGGCCGGATTTCCGCCACAGGCAACCGCGACGCCCTGACCGCGCTGTTCGGTGACGAACCCACCGATAACGCGGCTTCCGCACGTAGCGCGCTCGACGATCTTTTCGGCTCCTGAAACCCCGCTCCGGGGTAGAAATACCCATTCTTAACAATCAGTTAAGCCAGGGTCATTGGTTTTCATAATGATGACTATTGGCTTATCATGCCGAACCCATCGCAAACGATGGCTTTCATATACATAAGGATGGAGAAGACCCATGGCAAACGTAGTCATCATCGGAGCCAGTACGGGCGGCCTGCCCGCCGCCTACGACATCAAGGCCGAACTGGGCAGCGCCCACAAGGTCACGGTGGTGTCGGCCGGCCCGAACTTTCATTTCGTGCCGTCCAACCCCTGGGTGGCGGTCGGCTGGCGCACCAAGGCGGACATCAGCTTCCCCCTGGAAGAGCCGCTGAAAAAGAAGGGCATCGAGTTCCTCGCCCAGATGGTGACCGAGATCAAGCCCAACGATAACCAGATCGTCCTCAAGGACGGCACCGTCCTCGACTACGACTACCTGGTCATCGCCACCGGCCCCAAGCTGGCCTTCGAGGAAGTCGAAGGCCTCGGCCCCAAGGGCCACACGGTCTCGGTCTGCACCGTCGACCACGCCGAAGAAGCCCATGAAAAGTGGCAGGAATTCGTCGCCAACCCCGGCCCCATCGTGGTCGGTGCCGCCGCCGGCGCGTCCTGCTTCGGTCCGGCCTACGAGTTCGCCATGATCATGGATACCGACCTGCGCCGCCGCCGCATCCGCGACAAGGTACCGATGACCTACGTCACCTCCGAGCCCTACATCGGCCACCTCGGCCTGGGCGGCGTGGGCGACTCCAAGGGTCTCCTGGAGTCGGAAATGCGCAATCGCCACATCAAGTGGATCTGCAACGCCAAGGTCACCAAGGTCGAGGCCGGCAAGATGCATGTCGCCGAGCACAACGACAAGGGCGAACTGGTCAAGGAACACGAACTTACGTTCAAGTACTCGATGATCCTGCCCGCCTTCAAGGGCGTCGACGCGGTCGCCGCGGTCGGCGAGGACCTGTGCAACCCGCGCGGCTTCGTCAAGGTCGACCAGTACCAGCGCAACCCGAAGTGGAACAACATCTACTCGGTCGGCGTCTGCATCGCCATCCCGCCGGTCGAGGCCACCCCGGTGCCCACCGGCACCCCGAAGACCGGCTACATGATCGAGTCCATGGTCACCGCCACGGCCCACAACATCAAGCATGCCATCCTCGGCGAGCAACCCGAGAAGGTCGCCACCTGGAACGCCTTCTGCCTGGCCGACATGGGCGACACCGGCGCCGCCTTCATCGCCCTGCCGCAGATCCCGCCGCGCAACGTCACCTGGGCCAAGCAGGGCAAGTGGGTGCACTGGGCCAAGGCCGCCTTCGAGAAGTACTTCATCTGGAACATGAAGCGCGGCGCCACCGAGCCGCTGTACCAGAAGCTGGCGCTGAAGATCATGGGCGTCGGCCGCCTGAAGTAAGGCCTCCGCCAAGCCACCCGGAGCCCGGCCGCGTGCCGGGCTTTTTATTGCCCCCGGCAACCGCCGGCAGTCAGAAGTCTCCGCTCATGCCCAAGCGGACGTAGGTCCGCTCCCAGGCATAGAAAGCCACGTTGCTGTCGTGATCGGTATGGCCCACGGTCAGGCGCGGCGACATGCGCCATATGCGCAGGCGGCGGTTGACCAGATCGGCCTCGACATTCAGTTCGCGCTCCTTGCGCGCCACCCCGAAGAACGGGTCCGCCGCCGCATAGTCGGATCGGCTGGCCGTCACGGTCAGACCGGTGATCCAGCCGCCGGGCCATTCATGCACATAGCGGCCGCCCAGTTTGGGATGGGTATAGGCATAGGGCCGCTCCTCGGCGTCGTTGTCGGTCAGCGAGGCCTGCAACTCCCAGCGTGACTGGGGGGTGGAGGCATAGACCAGCGCCGCCTTGGCGCTGTTCTGCCAACTGCTCCGGTAGGCGTAATCCGGGTAATCGAGACGCATGCCGGACAGGCTGAATTGCACGGCCAGGTCGGGACGCAGGCGCCAGTAGTCGAGCAATTGCACGACTGCTCCCCGGTATAGCGGCTCGTGCCGGAACCAGGCTTCGTGGTAGCCGCCTTCGAGAGTCAGTGTGTGCCGGTCGAACCGGATATGGTGGCCGCCCGATGCCTGCAGATAACTGAAGTCGAGCTTTGCGCCCTCATATTCCTGATGCTCGACCTGGGCGCGCAGATACCACATGGGCGCATCCGGAATCGGCAAATGGCCGTCGAACAGAAGACGCAGACCGGTGGCGCTTTCCGCCAGGGCATCGTCGTTGAGGCGGTAGACCAGGCCATCGATGACCACTTCCTCCCTGGCCGTAGCCTGCTTGGGATTGCTGTCGCTCATCAACTCAAGCGTGAGGCTGTAGCTGGGCAATTCCTCGCGGATGCGCGCGAGCATCTTGAGGACGTTGCGGCGGACCGGGTCGGGCAGGTCATGGGCGAGCACCTGCTCGAAGTGATAGCGGGCAGCCTGGAAGTCACCGGCCAGCATCAGGACCCGGGCCAGTTCCAGGCGGGGCCGAAGCAACCCCGGGTCACGCACGAGCATCTGCCGGAAGGCGTCCGCGGCGGTCATATACCGGCCCAGTGTGGCCAGCAGCATGCCCCGGGTGAACATCAGCTGCGGCTCGTAGCCATCGGCGGCCAGACGCAACTCGACCTTGTCCAACTCGGCCTGGGCATCCACCAGGGTCGGTGCCGCCCAGGCCGCCTGGGTCGCCAGGATAAGACAGAAAATGGCGGCCCGCAGGCCGCCGGTTCGATGGATCATTGAACTTTAGGGGGGCGTGATGGCACCGCGCACGCCGCCAAACGCACCGGCATAGGTTTCGAAACCGGTACCCGAGGAGAGTGCGAACACCCCGCCCAACTCTTCCGCGGCCGGACCGTAGAAGCGGCCATTGGCTGTGCCGCTCAGGGCACCACTGTTAGCCACGGTACCGGTAAAGCTGTTGCTCCCGGCCGCATAGGTCAGCGTGCCGGACAGGTCCAGAGCGGGCGCGGAATCCGATGTCAAAAGATCCTGCGAGGTTTCGGTGTTGCTGGTGGCGAATGCCAGCTCACGGGCACCGAAATCCGCCGCCACGCTCAGATCGGCGAAGGTGAAGTATTGGGTGCCGCTGGGATCGAGATACAACCCGCCAGATCGGCCCGTATAGGTCGCGGTACCGGCGGCCGGTATCGCATCGCCGGCTGTCGGCGCACCCACGCTCATCGCCCCGAAGGTACCGTGACCCGCCAGGTCGTCGGTGAACCAGATGCCGAAGGTCTGGTAGTTCCAGCCCAGATAATACGGGTCCGCCGCCAGGGCCGCCTTGGTGAAGTCCGGGCTGGCGGCGGCGATGAGTTCGTCGTAGACATTCTCGATGGCATCGCCGTTGGCGGTCGAGAACGAGACTGTCGAACTCGGGGTCTGGATCGTCATGGCCGTCGTGTCGCCGTCCGAGTTGACCCTGAGGGTAAGCGTCGAATCGGTGGTCGCCGTCGGCAACGACGAGATCGATGTCAGGCCCTCGCCGTCATAGGTCACACTGCCTTCGATGGTCAGGGCATTGATCCGGACCGTGGTATTCGCCTCGATCGCAGACCAACTGGTGAAATCCCGGATATTCGTGCCGCCCCCGCCGCCACCGCATCCAGCCAGTATCGACAGGGAGGCGCAGGCATAAAAAAGCGCTGTCTTTTTCATCTCTCTGCTCCCGTAAATAACTCGATATCTTTTTCCCCACCTCCAATGCTGATATAGCACTGCACTATTTGAAGATACATATATCTTAAGTTGGGTCCACGTGTGATCGGGCCGCGGCCCGAGCCACCTCGTTGCCGACTATGCCTTCGCCATGACTGCCTACGGCATGGCGTAGTTTCGCACCGTGCTGTCGCCGCCTCCGGTCATATGCATGCTGAACAGGCCGTCCCTGACTCCGCGTACGACGGAAACCGACAGGCCGCGGTCGCCATACGATTCGGCTACCCGCAAGCGGTCGGCAGCGACCGCATGCGG
>JAAXVP010000518.1 GCA_013335435.1 Thiobacillus sp.
GTCCATGGCTGCCGGGTTGCCGAGGACGAAATACAGGGCCACGGCGGCGGCCGGCAGGGTAATCCCGAGGGCCAGAGCGGTGCGCGGCAGGCGGCGGGCGGCGGACGGAGTGTCACCGTCATCGGCTACATCTTCGAGTACCCGGCGTTCGAGTTCTTCCCGGGCGGTGGCGTGGTCATCGCGGGAGACGGTGCCGCTGGCCAGATCCCGGTCGAGTTCGGCCATCTGGTCGCGGTAAATGGCGGTGTTGAGGGCCTTGCGGGAGGTGCTGGCAGTGTGGCGCTGGCGCAGCAGCGGCCAGCAGATGATGGCGAGGGCGAAGGCGGTAAGCAGCCCGGCGGCGATCCAGAAGGCGGTCATGCCTGGTCTTTCGGGGAATTGGGGGAATCCTGACCGGTAAGGAGGGCCTTGGCGGCGGCCTTGTCGGTGGCAGAGAGGGCGGGGGCGACGACCTTGCCGGCGCGGCGGCGCAGGTAGGCGATCAGACCGATGACGGCACCGCCAAGAATCACGAAGGGGCCGAACCACAGAAACCAGGTGGTCGGCTTGACCGGCGGACGATAGAGCACGAAGTCACCGTAGCGGCTGACCAGATATTCCTTGATCTCCGGATCGGTCTTGCCCTCGCGGACCAGCGTGCGCACTTCCCGGCGCAGGTCTTCAGCCAGTTCGGCATGGGACGCGGCGAGGCTTTCGTTCTGGCATACCAGGCAGCGCAGCTCTTCGGAAATGGCCACCATGCGGGCCTCGACGACCGGATCTTCGGCCATCGGGGTGGCCTCGCCGGCGTGGGCGAGGGGCAGGGCAAGCAGCAGCGCTGCGGCTGCGGTGATGAGGCGTTGTTTCATGTCAGGATTCCTCGGCAAGCTTCTTGGCCAGCGGAAGGATCTTCTGCTGCAGTGCCTCGGGGGTGATCGGGCCGATCTGCTTGAAGCGGATCACGCCTTTCTTGTCGATCAGGTAGGTTTCCGGCACGCCATACACGCCGTAGTCGATGCCGACCCGGCCGTCCATGTCGAGCACCGACAGGGTGTAGGGATTGCCGTGGCGACTCAGCCAGCCAGCTGCACGCTGGCGGGTCAGGACGATCTCCTGGTCGGCGGCGAGCTTCTTCACGTCGGTCTCGCCGTCGCCGCGCACTTCCTTGTAGTTGAGGCCGACGATGGGCACGCCGCCCTGCTTGGCAAAGGCCACCAGCAGCGGGTGTTCGGCGCGGCACGAGACGCACCAGGAGGCCCACACGTTGAGCAGCCACACCTGGCCGCGCATGTCGGCCGGAGAGAAGGTCTTGCCCGGCTCGCCGAGCTTTTCCAGTTTGAACTCCGGCGCCGGCTTGCCCACCAGCGGGGAGGGTACTTCGTGGGGGTCGCGGTTGAGACCGACGGCGAGGAAGACGACCAGGACCAGGAACAGGCCGAGGGGAATCAGGAAGCGTTTCAAGATGCGGCTCCGTGGGCGGCCAGGCCAGAAGCCTTGGCAGCGGTGGATTTGAGGCGGTAGCGACGATCACTGGCGGCGAGGATGCCGCCGAGGGCCATCAGTACGGCGCCGGCCCAGACCCAGCTGACGAAGGGCTTGTAATACACCCGCACGCTCCATGCGCCGTCGCCGCC
>JAAXVP010000519.1 GCA_013335435.1 Thiobacillus sp.
CATGGCACCATTCCCGGCGCTATGCTGCTCGACCCGCTGTTCGAGTTCTCGGGCGCCTGTGCCGGCTGCGGCGAGACGCCCTACATCCGGCTGGCGACGCAGCTGTTTGGCGACCGCATGCTGGTGGCTAACGCCACCGGTTGCTCGTCGATCTACGGTGCCAACCTGCCGACCACGCCCTACACGGTGAATGGGGCAGGGCGCGGGCCGGCCTGGTCCAACTCCCTGTTTGAAGACAACGCCGAGTTCGGCCTCGGCATGCGCCTGGCCTCGGACCAGCTGATGGCCTATGCACAGAGTTTGGTGAAGGAGATGGCGTCCGGCATCGGCGGCGACCTGGCGCAAGCCTTGATCGTCGCCGACCAGCGTCAGGAAACCGGCATCCGCGCCCAGCGCGAGCGTGTGGCCGTACTGATGCAGACGCTGGCGGCCAGCACCCATCCGCGGGCGAAGGAGTTGGCCTCCCTCGCCGAATGGCTGATTCGCCGCTCGGTGTGGATCATCGGCGGTGACGGCTGGGCCTACGACATCGGTTACGGCGGGCTCGACCACATCCTGGCGCTGTCCTACGACGTGAACATCCTGGTGCTCGACACCGAGGTGTATTCCAACACCGGCGGGCAGACCTCCAAGGCCACGCCGCTGGGCGCCGTCGCCAAGTTTTCGGCGGGCGGCAAGGCCACCGCCAAAAAGGATCTGGCGCGTATCGCCTCCGACTACGGCCACGTGTATGTGGCCACGGTGGCCTACGGCGCCAAGGACGTGCACACCCTCAAGGCCTTCCACGAGGCCGAGGCCTACGCCGGCCCCTCGCTGATCGTGGCTTACAGCCCGTGCATCGCCCACGGTGTCGACATGCTCTACAACCAGCGTCAGCAGGATCTGGCGGTGAAGTCTGGCCATTGGCCCCTGTTCCGCTTTGATCCGCGGCTCGAAGAGGCGGGCGCCAACCCCTTCAAGCTCGATTCGGCTCCGCCGAGCCAGCCGATCAAGGCCTTCATGGACAGTGAAACCCGCTTTGCGATGCTGGCCCGCAGTCATCCGCAAGCGGCCGAGCGCCTGCTTGCCGAAGCCCAGAAGGATGCCGACCGGCGCTTCAAGGGCTATCAGGAACTGGCCCAGCGCCCCACCGATGCCTCCAAGGGAGACCTCAAATGATCGATCTGTCCACCGACTACCTGGGCCTCAAGCTCAAGAACCCGCTGGTGCCGTCGGCCTCGCCGCTGTCCAAGCACATCGACACCCTGCTGCAACTCGAAGACGCCGGGGCGGCGGCCGTGGTGCTGCACTCCCTGTATGAAGAAGAACTCATCGCCGAGGACGCGATGGCCGACCGCTTCCTGTTCCATGCCGATCTGCACGACGGCGAGGCGAGCGGCTTTTTGCCGGATCACGGGCAGTACCAGAGCTCCCTCGACCGCTATATTGCGCATCTGCAACAGGCCAAGGCACGTCTGTCGATCCCGATCATCGCCAGCCTCAACGGCGTAACGCCCGGCGGTTGGGTTGATCTGGGCAAAGAGTTGCAGGATGCCGGCGCCGACGCGCTGGAACTCAACGTTTACCACGTGGCTGCCGACCCGCTGGAAAGCGGCGATCTGGTCGAGGTTCG
>JAAXVP010000260.1 GCA_013335435.1 Thiobacillus sp.
CCAGGCCGACCGTCGTGGCCGGCGCTCCGGCCTGCCCAGTCAGGTAGGCCTTGCCCAGGAACTGCCAGGCGTATCCGGGGACGTACTTGGCCAGGTTCGAAAGCAATTGCGCCCGGGTGTATGCCAGCCAGCCCCTGTTGGAGCAGGGCTTCAAGCGCTTCGACGCGGCGATCCAGGCGATCCAGAACGATCAGGCCGACCTGAAGGCGGGCAAGCTGAGCGAGCGCGACATCGACGCGCGCGGCCGCAGCGTCCTCGCCCCGGAGTTCCGCAGGGTGGTCGAGGAACTGTCGCAAGTGACGCTGCGGCCAGGCGACCCGCGTGCGCCGCTGTTGCGCGACGCCAAGCGGATGTCGGAGCTGATCGCCGAGTCCTTCGACATGGCCTCGGTCGAGGTGGCGGGCGAGTCGCGGCCGGCCGACCCGGCCCGGCTGGCCCGGATCGAAGCCGAGCTGGCCGAAGTGTCCGAGCACTTGAAGGCCGACCTGGCGGGCCTCAAGCGCAAGCGCTGAGCGCCGCCGGCTATTTCTCCGCCAGTCGGCGCGCCAGTTCCACGGCCGACTTGACGCCCATCTTCTCGAAGATGTGGGCCCGGTGCACCTCCACCGTGCGCATGGCGATGTTCATCTCGTCGGCGATCACCTTGTTCAGCTTGCCGGCCAGGATGTGCGCCATGACCTCCTGCTCGCGCGCGCTCAGGCTGGCCAGGCGGGCCTTGAGATCATCGCTGGCCTGGCCGCTGGCGCGTTGCTCGGCGTCGCGGGCCAGGGCCTCGATGACGCGGTCGGCGAGCTGGTTGTCGTCGAACGGCTTCTCCAGGAAGTCGAAGGCGCCGTTCTTGAGCGCCTGGACGGCCTGGGGCACGTCGCCGTGGCCGGTCAGGAAGATGACCGGCATGTGGCAACCCAGTTCGCGCAGGCGGTCGAACAGTTCCAGGCCGGTCATGGCGTGCATGCGGATGTCCAGGACCAGGCAGCCGGCCAGGCCGGCGCGGTAGTCGGCCAGGAAGGCCTCGGCGCTGGCCCAGGCCCGGCAATCGACGCCGCGCGAGCGCAACAGCCAGGCCAGGGCGTCGCGCATGGCCTCGTCGTCGTCGACGATGTGGGCGATCGTTGCGCTCATCCCGCTCTCCCCAGCCCCTCCCCTCGGGTGGGGGGAGGGGGCGTGCTCCCCTCGCCCCTTGGGGGTGAGGGGGCGGGGGGTGGGTCATGCCGCTCTGATGAAATGGGCAGCGAAACAAAAAACACGCTGCCGCCGTCCGGGTTCGGCTCCAGCCAGAGCCGGCCCTGGTGCGCCTCGACGATGGAACGGCAGATGTTCAGGCCCATGCCCATGCCCTCCGACTTGGTGGTGTAGAAAGGTTCGAACAAGGCCTGGACGGCCTCGGCCGGGATGCCCGGGCCGCGGTCGGCGATGGCGATCACCACCTGGCCGGGCTCGGCGTGGACCTGCACGGTCAGCTGCGCATCCGGGCTCTCGGCCATGGCCTCGATGCCGTTCTTCATCAGGTTGAACAGGGCCTGGCCGAGCAGCACCCGGTCGCCCTCGACCGCCGGCAGGCCGTCGCCGGTCTCGACCACGATGCGCACCTTGCGTCGGCGCGCGTCGACCTCCAGCAGGTCGGCGGTCTCCCCGACCAGCCTGGCCAGGTCGCAGGGTTCGGTCTTCGGCTCGGCCCGGCGCACGAAATCGTAGATGCGCCGGATCACCTGGCCGGCCCGCTGGGCCTGGGCCTGGGTCTTGGCCAGGACGGAGCGGATCTCGGCCGGGTCGGCCTGGCCGGAGTCGATCAGGTTGAGGGAGCCGGTGGCATAGCTGGAGATCGCCGCCAGCGGCTGGTTCAACTCGTGCGCCAGGCTGGATGCCATCTCGCCCATGGCGACCAGGCGGGCGGTCGCTTGCAGGCGCTCCTGCTGCTGGCGTTCGCGTTCCTCGGCGCGCTTCTGCTCGGTCAGGTCGACGATGGAACTCATCCAGCCGGTCTGCCGGCCCTGGGCGTCGATCAACGGCGTGGTGTGGGTGAGCACGGGAAAGGTTTCGCCGTTGCGTCGCTTCAGGTTGATTTCGTAGCCGGTCTGCGGTCCCCGGCCGGCCAGGATGCGTTCGTTCAGCTCCTGGGCGGTATCCATGTCCTCGTCCGCCCAGTAGGGCATGGGCGGCGTGCGCCCGACCAGTTCCCCGGTCGGCCAGCCGACCATGCGGCAGAAGGCCGGGTTGACGTAGGTGATGCGGCCCGCCAGGTCGCGGGCGCGCAGGCCGGTCTGCAGGGAATTCTCCATGGCCATGCGGAAGGCATGCTCCTCGCGCAGGGCCTGCTCCGCGGCATGGCGCTGCTGGACGTCCCGGCGCAGGGCCCACAGGCTCCACACCACGAGGACGGCGAGCAGGACCAGGGAGGCGGGCAGGAACTTGCCGGCCCAGGTCGCGGGCGGCCGGATCGGCGTCGCCAGCAGGACCAGGCCGTGGCCGGGCGGGTCGAAGAACATGCGGTGGCTGGACGGCGTTTCCGCCCGCGCCAGGCTGGACCGGCTGGTCAGCACCTGGCCGTCGAGGTCGAGCACGCTGATGTGGTTGCGCTGGGCCAGCCACCAGGGCACGCCGTCCTGAAGCAGCCGGCGCAAGCTGTAGATGGCGGCCGTGGTGCCGGCATAACGGCCATCGCGATAGTGCGGCATCTGGACCTGGAACGACCAGCCGCCGGTGGCATCGCGATAGGGCGGGCTGTAGGCCGGCTTGCCGAGCTGGTGGGCCCGTTCGAGCGTATCGCTATCGATGGCGTCCCGGATGGCGGGCAGACGATGGCGGATGCTGCCGTCGGCGGCCAGGAGGACGACGCCGACCAGGCCGCTCTTGTTATCGAGCAGGGCACGGGCGTTGGCCTCGAACGGCGCCACGCCGATATCCGGCCCGATGCGGGCCAGGCTCTCCTCGTTGTGTTCCAGGTTGAAACGCAGGGTCTGTTCCAGCCAGAGCACGTCGTTGAGCAGGGTGGCGCGCTCCTCCTCGCTGTCGGCGCGCTCGTTCAGCCAGATCTGCGCCGCCACCGAGGCGACGAACAGGGCGAAGGCCAGCCGGGGCAGGAGCCAGAGCCAGCGGCCGGAGGCGGGCGGGGTGCCGGGAGTGGGTACGGCGGCTTGGGACATGCCGGCATGATAATCCGGGAATCGCCCGCCGGACGCCGGCCGGCCGCCGATATGCCGCGCCACTGCCCCGCTACAGCCGGGCTACCGAGGAAACGCCGATTTATTCGTCATGCCCGCGCAGGCGGGCATCCAGTCCATTGATCAACTGGCTTCCCGCCTGCGCGGGAACGACGAAACCAGAATTGATAAGCGCTCCCTAATGCGTGCAGGTACAGCCGCCGGCGCTCTCGCCCCGGTTCATCATGTGCGAGGCGATCGGCAACATGGCCTGGTAGATCATTTCGCGCAGTTCCTCGTCGGCTATGGTTTCCGCCATCGCCGTGCGCATGCACATCAGCCATTCGTCATGTTCCTGCTTGCCGATGGGATAAGGCATGTGCCGGCGCCGCAGCATGGGATGGCCGTACTTCTCGACGTAGAGGTCGGGGCCGCCCAGCCAGCCGGACAGGAACATCACGAACTTGTCGCCCGAGAGCGCCAGGTCCTCGGGATGGATCTTGCGCGTCGCATACGCCTCCGGCAGTTCGTCCATCAGTTCGTAGAAGCGCTTGACCAGGCTGCGGATGGCGGGCTCGCCGCCGATGCGTTGATAGGGGGTTTCAGTCATGCAAGGACTCCATGAGATGGGAAATGGCGCCAGACTGTACGCAGTTAGCGTGCCAACTGAAGAAGAGGGCTGAAGGCGCGTCCGGCAGTCGATTTTGTCGTGGGTATGCCGGTCGGACGAGTATCGATGGCGCTATTTGTCAGTCAGTTCTGACAGGGGTGGCAAATGCCTGCAGGGCGTACGGGCGAGCATGACGAATCGCCACCGATTCGCTAGTCACTCTGGCCAATTGGCTCGCCCTTTTCCGCCTGCTTGTTCTGCTGGGTTCCTGAGCCGGCCCGGTCGACGGACACATGTGGGAAATGGGATCTGACATCGCTTATATCTGAACGTGGAGCTAACCGGCGTCCGCATCGGTCTCCCTTTCCCATGTCGAACTGCGTGTTCGGATTATGCCCGCCCAACAGCGGCTTTTTGGGTTTTTCTACAGCGTCAACGTTCAAGCTCAGGGACGCGCCGCTTGCGGCGCGTCCCGCTGAAGCGGTTTGTTAGATAATGTAGCCTCGTTAAATAACTCAACCAGTGACGCCCTGCACATTTCTGACATGACAGCATAACTCCTATTGTTTGCGGCGAATCTTTTTCCGGCGCACTCTCCAACTTTGTTTCCTAATAACTTAGCCTCTTCTCTAGTTGTAATCACATCAGGGATTGCATCCTTAAGGTCGTGCCGGCAAATTGCGACGGCAATCCTAGTGGAGATTGCACATCTCTCTTTTGTAACTGAAAAGCACGACATAAATATAGATGACTCTTCGCAGAAACTTTTAGCAAGCCCGAACTCCATTCTATCAAGCAATACATCCTTATTTATTTCTAAGGCACTAGAGGCTGTGCTAACGGCAGCAAGAAAAGGAATTATTAATTTTGATGCTTTCATTGGTAACGGCTCATCATTTTGGCTATCTAACGTATATTCGACACCACTTCCATATCTAGGAGTATTTCCAGATATGGGCATTTATGCCTGCATATGGCAATAGCCATATTTGGCAATGGATTATGGGTGGACATATAAGGCCAGTTCATGGCCGTTTGCTTGAAGTGCTGGGTTTCGTGGCTGTTTCAGCCTGGAGACAGATGCCATCGAAACCGCCTGCTACATGCGCCATGCGCTTCTCCCTATGGGAACCTCGAAAAACCCGTCATTCCCGCGCAGGCGGGAATGACGG
>JAAXVP010000520.1 GCA_013335435.1 Thiobacillus sp.
ATCGCATGGCTGGCCTCGACCGGAGGCCGGAGCGGCCAATGTGCGCGGAAATCATGGTTATACTTGAAAAACCCATGACATCGCCAATCCGCCCACCGGTCCGGTTCCTGGCGGCAGCCGTCAGGGGGCGGACCGCGCCATTCGGAGTCTGGAGAACCGCCCATGCGAAGCTTCATTCGTCATCCCTCGGACATTCCGATCGATTGTCGCCCCACCCACCACCGCCCCGGCCGACGGGATCGCCTGAAGAACATCAGTTCCGGCGGGCTGTGTTTTGAAACTCCGGAGGCCCTCCAGCGGGGCCGCGTGGTCCAGATCACGATCCCGATCCAGGAGCCGGCCTTCGAGGTGATGGGAACCATCGTCTGGTGCCGCCGCACCAACACCCATTACGACGTGGGCATTCAATTCGCGGACACCAACACCGAATTCGCGGTGCGCATGGTCGAGCAGATTTGCCAGATCCACCATTACCAGCGGGAAGTATTGGAAAAGGAGGGGCGCTCGCTCTCGGGAGCGGAGGCCGCGGCCGAATGGGTGGCGAAATACGCCCGGGATTTTCCATCGTAGCGCATCCGTGGGGCATCGCCGTCGCCCGAACCTCCTCGCGCTGGAACCACCCCAACCCAGGTTTACTTGATCGCTCGACGGGAGCCACGATGTCGGAAGATCGCGTCCAATACCATACCGGCCCTACCGACAGCGCCGAACCGCCCCTCACCATCGAGGACCTGGTGGCCCACGCCCACCATCAGGGCATCCCCTACGGCGGCGATCACCTGCTGCGGAAACTGCCCGGCCTGCTGCGCGTCCCGTGCGATTACGCCCCGACCGACCTGGCCCATGGGATCGGCTCGATCATCGATGCGGTTGAACGCGCCCCGCCCGTTGGCCTGACCCGTCATCATTGAATCCCGGCATCCTGCTGGGAGAGGTCTCACCGTGATAAGGAACCGCCCATGAAACGCATCCTGACCCTGGTCGACGACGTCTACGAAGACCTGGAACTGTGGTATCCCAAACTCCGACTGGAGGAGGAAGGCTGGCGGGTGGTGGTTGCCGGTCCCGAGGCCAGCCGGACCTACGCCGGCAAGCACGGCTATCCCTGCCTGGCCGAGGTCGCCCTCGCCGCGGTCGCTGCGCCCGACTTCGACGCCCTGCTCCTGCCGGGCGGCTTCGCCCCCGACCGCTTGCGCCGCGACCCCCAGGTGCTGGCTCTGACCCGCGCCTTCGACGCCCAGGGCAAACCGCTCGCCTTCATCTGCCACGCCGGCTGGATTTGCATCTCGGCGGGCATCCTCAAGGGGCGGCGGGCCACCAGCACGGTCGGGATCAAGGACGATATGATCAACGCCGGAGCCATCTGGCGGGATGAGGCCCTGGTGGTGGACGGCCACCTCATCAGTTCGCGCACCCCCAGGGATTTGCCGGTCTTCGCCAAGGCCCTGGTCGAGCAGCTTCAAGGACGCTGACGACCGGCACGCCCAGGCGCTGGCTCGGAACCGTGCCCGGATCGACTCGACCACGAGCCGGAACGGGCCGGCCTGCCGGTCGGCGCTCGGGAACCCGAACCCGACGATCCGGGCCGGATCGAGCGCGGG
>JAAXVP010000015.1 GCA_013335435.1 Thiobacillus sp.
CCTCGGGGGAAGGGCTGGGGATGAGGGAGCAACGCGTCCTATCCCTGCTCGATTGATCCAGGGCAAATCCGCTCAACACTTTCATGCTCATAACTTGGTCTTCTTCGCGGCCGGCTTCCTGGCCACCTTCTTTGCCGGGGCCGCAATTTTAGCCGCTTCCGGCTTGGCAGGCGCCTGCTCGGCCATGACGAAGTCGATCTTGGAGGTTTCCAATTCGACCTGGGCCACCTTGATGCGCACCCGATCGCCCAGGCGGTAGCGCTTGCCGGTGCGCTCGCCGAGCATCTGGTGGCGGGCGGCATCGAAGTGGAAGTAGTCCTGGCCCAGTTCGGAAACGTGCACCAGGCCTTCGACGAAGACCTCGTCCAGGGCCACGAAGATGCCGAAGCTGGTCACCGAGGAGATGACGCCGTCGAACTCCTCGCCCAGCTTGTCGCGCATGTAGTAGCACTTGAGCCAGCTCACCACGTCGCGGGTGGCGTCGTCGGCGCGCCGCTCGGTCATCGAGCAGTGGGCACCGATGGTCTCCCAGTTGCCCGGCTTGTAGGTCTCGCCCGCCAGGCAGGCCCGGATGGCCCGGTGCACCAGGAGGTCGGGATAGCGCCGGATCGGCGAGGTGAAGTGGGTATAGGACTCGTAGGCGAGGCCGAAGTGGCCCATGTTCTCCGGGCTGTACACGGCCTGCTGCAGGGAACGCAGCATCACCGTCTGCAGGAGCTGCTCGTCCGGCCGGCCCTTGACCTTGGCCAACAGGTCGGCGTAGTCCTTGGCATGCGGGTCGTCGCCGCCGGCCAGGACGAAGCCGAACTCGGCCATGAACTCGTGCAGGGCCTTCAGCTTGATCAGGGTCGGGCCCTCGTGGACGCGGTACAGGGTGGCGTGCTTGTGCTTCTTGAGGAACTCGGAGGCGCACACGTTGGCGGCCAGCATGCACTCCTCGATGATGCGGTGGGCGTCGTTGCGGGCGTAGGGGACGATCCGCTCGATCTTGCCGGTGACCTCGTCGAAGACCATCTTGGTCTCCAGGGTCTCAAAGTCGATCGCGCCGCGCTTGCCGCGCGCCTTGAGGAGGACGTGGAAGAGCTTGTTCAGGTTCTCGATGTGCGGCAACAGATCGGCCTTGTCGGCGGGCGCCTTGGCGGGATCGTTGAGCCAGTCCCAGACCTGGGTATAGGTCAACCGCGCCTTGGAGTGCATCACGCCAGGGAAGAAGCGGTACTTCTTGATCGTGCCGGTGCTGGCGACCTCCATCTCGCAGACCATGCAGGCACGGTCGACGTTCGGGTTGAGCGAGCAGAGGCCGTTCGACAACTCCTCCGGCAGCATCGGGATGACCCGGCGCGGGAAGTACACCGAGTTGCCGCGCTCGTAGGCCTCCTTGTCGAGCGCCGTGCCGGGCTGGACGTAGTGCGACACGTCGGCGATGGCGACCCAGAGCTTGAAACCCTTGCCCATCGGCTCGCAGTACACGGCGTCGTCGAAGTCGCGCGAGTCCTCGCCGTCGATGGTCACCAGGGGCAGGTCGCGGACGTCCTCACGACCTTCCAGGTCGCGCTTGGTGACGCCCTTGGGCAGCTTCCTGGCCTGTGCCTCCACCTCCTTGGGGAACTCGAACGGCAGGTCGTGCTTGCGCAGGGCGATCTCGATCTCCATGCCCGGATCGGCATAGTTGCCCAGGACGTCGACGATGCGGCCCATGGCCGGGGCGTGCTTGCTGGGCTGCTCGACGATCTCCACCGTCACCACCTGGCCGAAACCGACCTTGAGCGACTCGGTGGGCGGGATGATGATGTCCTGGTTGAGGCGCTTGTTCTCCGCCACCACCCACTGGTGGCCGTGCTCGCGGTACAGGCGGCCGACCACGCGGGTATTGGCGCGCTCCAGCACCTCGACGATCTTGCCCTCCTTGCGGCCGCGCCGGTCGAGGCCGCGCTCGCGGCACATCACCCGGTCGCCGTGCAGGACTTGGTGCATTTCCTTCTCGGACAGGAACATGTCGCCCGACTTGTCGTCCGGGATGAAGAAGCCGAAGCCGTCGGCATGGCCCTCGACGCGACCGGCCTTGAGCTCGATCTTGTCCGGCAGGCAAAGGTCGCCGCGCCGGTTGATGACCAGTTGGCCGTCGCGCTGCATGGCGCCCAGGCGGCGGTTGAAGGACTCCATTTCCTCGACGTCGATGTCGAGCCGCACGGCCATGTCATCGGCCGGCGTCGGGCCGCCCGCCTCGGTCACCAGTTGCAGGATGAACTCGCGGCTGGGCAGGGGAAAGTCGTACTTCTCGCGCTCGCGCTGCAGGAAGGGATCTTGCCAGCGCAGGCCCTTCTGGCCGCGCGGTTTACTCTTTTTTTCAGATTTTTTTTCAGTCATTCAAAACTCATCGTTGACATAGGGATAAAGGCCTCGATAGAATGCGCGCCTCCTGAAGCCCAGGTGGCGGAATTGGTAGACGCACTAGGTTCAGGTCCTAGCGCCGGCAACGGTGTGGAGGTTCGAGTCCTCTCCTGGGCACCAAATAATTTACCAAATAGCTGTATGGAAGTCCTGAAAGCCGCAAGAACACTATGTTCTGCGGCTTTTTTTATTTCCAGACGACGCTCGACCATCACGACAGCCATCTCACGTTCAGGCCTGCCACGCGCTTGAATCCATCATCACCGGTGAAGAACAGGTGATCGGGACCCAGTTGCAGGCAACAGGCCGCTTGCAGCGCATCCGGGGTGCGCAGACCATGGCGGACACGGATGACCGTCGCCAGTTCGACCACATCCCGGTTCAGTTCCACCCAGATCAGATCAGGCCGATTGAAGAAGCCGTCATAGCGCGCCAGGGTGGCCTGATCGTCGCACCGCATCGGCCGCACCCGGCACTCCAGCCAGGACAGGCGGCTGACTGCCGCCCCCAGGCCGGGATGCGCCGTCTCGGCACTGGCAAGCTCGCCGCGAACCCGGCCGGCAAACGGCTCGGCGCCTTCGATCAGGTAGATCAACGCATTGGCATCGAAGAAGGCGATCAAGCTTGATTCCAGCCGTCACGCTCGGCCTGGAGGGCAGCGTCGATTTCCGCCTTGCCGATACCCCCCGCCACGGGCTGGTTCAACAACCATTGCACGGCGGTCAAGCCGGCGGGGGCCGCCGCCCGGCCCTGGACCAGACGCCGATACTCCTCCTC
Organism: Thiobacillus sp.; assembly: GCA_013335435.1. Taxonomy (GTDB): domain Bacteria; phylum Pseudomonadota; class Gammaproteobacteria; order Burkholderiales; family Thiobacillaceae; genus Parasulfuritortus. The sequence goes on from JAAXVP010000015.1 coordinate 3,169, forward strand.
CGACAACACCACGGCGGCGGGCCGGTTGCGCTTCAGGATATGCAGGGGACCATGCCCCAGCCGCTCCTCCAGCGCGGCCATGCCGCGGCGCTTGATCTCAGCGGTGGTAACGGTATTGTCCATGGCCCGATTCGGTACTGTTCATGCGGCCATGATACTTTGTTCGGTACTATTCACCAACTTCTTATATGCATCCGGGGGAACCACGGCCGTAGACGTCGTCGAAGCGCACGATGTCGTCCTCGGCCAGGTATTCGCCGCTCTGCACCTCGATCATCACCAGGTCGATCAGGCCCGGATTTTCCAGCCGGTGCCGGTTGCCCGCCGGGATGTAGGTCGACTCGTTGGCGTGCACCAGCATGACCTGCTCACCGTTGGTGACCCGGGCCGTGCCGCTCACCACCACCCAATGCTCGCTGCGGTGGTAATGCATCTGCAGGGACAGCGAGGCGCCCGGCTTCACCTCGATGCGCTTGATCTTGTAGCGCTCGCCCTCCTCCAGCACCGAATAGGTCCCCCAGGGCCGCGCCACCGTGCGGTGCAGCCTGTAGGACTCATGGCCGCTGGCCTTGAGCTGGCGGACGATCTCCTTGACCTGCTGGGTCTGGTCGCGCTGGCTGACCAAGAGGGCATCCGGAGTATCGACGATGACCAGGTCGTCGAGGCCGATGGTGGCGACCAGTCGATCCTCGCTCTGGACGTAGCAATTCCGGCTGCCGACGTGGATCACCTCGCCCTGGCTGCGGTTGCCGGCCGCGTCCGGCTCCACCAGGTCGGCCAGGGCCTTCCAGGAACCGACGTCGGTCCAGTCGAAGTCGGCCGGCACCATGGCGACGTTGCCGGCCTTCTCCATGATGGCGTAGTCGATGGAGATATCCGGCAGGCCGGCGAAGCTGGCGGCATCGATCTCGCAATAGGCCTCCGAGCAGTTTGCGACGGTGGCCTGCCAACAGGCCTCGGCCTGGGCCAGCATGTCCGGCGCCAGTTCGGCGAAGGCCTGGATCAGGGTGCCGACCCGGAAGCAGAACATGCCGGAGTTCCAGTAATGGCCGCCCGCCGCGATCATGGCGGCGGCGCGCGCCGCATCCGGCTTCTCGATGAAGCCGGCGACCCGGCAGCCTTCGGACAAGGCCGCACCGGCGGCGATGTAGCCGAAGCCGGTTTCCGGGTGGGTCGGCGGTATTCCAAAGGTGACGAGATGGCCCTGGCCGGCCAGCACTTCGGCGGCGGCGACGTTGGCGGCGAAGGCCGCGCTGTCCTGGATCAGGTGGTCGGCGGCCAGCACCAGCATGGTCGCAGCGTCGCCGTGGCTGGCACGCAGCATCAGCGCCCCCATCAGGATGGCGGGCGCCGTGTTGCGTCCGGCCGGTTCGAGCAGGAAGCGCAATGGCGTGGCGCCGTCCGCCTCGGCCTGCCAGACGTCCTTGGTCTGGAAGTAATAGTCGCGGTTGGTGATGGTCAGCACTTCGGCGACACCGGCACAGGCCAGGGCACGGGCGAAGGTCTTGCCCAGCAGGGTGCCGCCGTCGGCAAGGCGGATGAAGGGCTTCGGCCGACTTTCGCGGGAGACCGGCCAGAGCCGGGTACCGGCGCCGCCGGAGAGGATTACTGGAATCAGCATCTTATTTCCAACCATAAATCATGAAAGAGCACCTCGAAAAACCATCGTTTCGTCGCTCCCGCGAAGGCGGGAGCCCAGTAAAATCAAGGCACTGGATTCCCGCCTGCGCGGGAATGACGGGTTTTTCGAGGTTCCCGAAAGCACAAAACCCGGATTGCCGCGCGCGCTTGCCATGGCAGACATGGCCGTCAATCCGAAAATCCATCCGGATTCATGCTCTGCCAGCGCCAGGCGTCGGCGCACATGGCCTCGATGCCGCGTTCGGCACGCCAGCCCAGCAAGCGCTCGGCCAGGGCGGGGTCGGCATAGCAGCGGGCGATGTCGCCGGCCCTCGGCGGCGCGATCTTATAGGGCACCTCGCGACCGCTGGCCGCGGCGAAGGCACGCACCATCTCCAGCACGCTGTAGCCCCGGCCGGTGCCCAGGTTCACGGTCAGCAGGCCCTCCTGCCGCTCCAGGTAGCGCAGCGCGGCGACATGGCCCAGGGCGAGGTCGACCACATGGATGTAGTCGCGCACCCCCGTGCCGTCCGGCGTGGCATAACCGTCGCCGAACACGTTCAGGTGGGAACGCCGGCCGACCGCCACCTGGGCGACGTAGGGCATCAGGTTGTTCGGGATGCCGTTCGGGTCCTCGCCGATCAGCCCGGACTCGTGCGCCCCGACCGGGTTGAAGTAGCGCAACAGCCCGACCCGCCAGGACGGATCGGCGACGTTCAGGTCGCGCAGGATATCCTCGACCATGAGCTTGCTGCGGCCATAGGGATTGGTGGTCGCGCCGACCGGGAAATCCTCCCGGATGGGCACGGCATGCGGATCGCCGTAGACGGTGGCGGAGGAACTGAAGACGATGCGTTTCACCCCCGCCTCGGCCATGACCTCGCACAAGGCCACCGTGCCCGAGACGTTGTTGTCGTAATAGAGCAGCGGCTTCTCGACCGATTCGCCGACCGCCTTGAGGCCGGCGAAGTGCACCACCGCCTCGATCCGGTGCCGGGCGAAGATCGCCCGCATGGCCTCGCGGTCGCGGATGTCGGCCTGGTGGAAGGCCAGCGGCCGGCCGGTGATGCGCTCGACCCGGCGAATCGCTTCGATCTTGCTGTTGCACAGGTTGTCGACCACGACCGGCTCATAGCCGGCCTTGACCAGCTCGACGCAGGTATGGGTGCCGATGTATCCGGCCCCGCCGGTGATCAGCAGCGCCATGTCGCTCCCATCAGGCCTTCACCACGTTCGCCAGCGGATCCAGATAGACGCCGCGGCTGTCGACGATCAACTGGGCATGCTTTTGGATCAGCCGATAGTCGAAGGCATCGTGGTTGGTCGCCACCAGGATGCAGTCGTAGGTCGGAATGGTCTCGGCCGTGACCGGCACGCTGGCGAGGTCGAAATGGTGCTCGCGCATCTTCGGGAACCGGGGCAGATAGGGGTCGGAATAGGCGATCTCGGCCCCCTTCGCCTGCAACAGCTCCATCAACTCGACCGCGGGCGACTCACGCATGTCGTCGATGTTCTTCTTGTAGGCGATGCCGAGGACCAGGATACGACTGCCCTTGACCGATTTGCGGCGGTCGTTGAGGGCGTCGGCCACCTTGCCGACCACCCAGTGCGGCATGTTGCTGTTGACCTCGCCGGCCAGTTCGATGAAGCGGGTGTTGAGGCCGTACTCGCGCGCCTTCCAGGTCAGGTAGAAGGGGTCGATGGGGATGCAATGGCCGCCCAGGCCGGGGCCGGGGTAATAGGGCACGAAGCCGAACGGCTTGGTGGCGGCGGCGCGGATGACCTCGTGGATGTCGATGGCCATGCGGTCGGCCACCATCTTCATCTCGTTGACCAGACCGATGTTGACGGCGCGGTGGATGTTCTCCAGCAGTTTGGTCATCTCGGCGGTACGGGTGGAACTGACCGGCACCACCCGGTCGATCACCTGGCCGTACAGGGCCATACCGGCCTGCAGGCAGGCCGGGGTCACCCCGCCCACCACCTTGGGAATGGTGCGGGTGCAGAAGTCCGGGTTGCCCGGATCCTCCCGCTCCGGCGAGAACACCAGGGCGATATCCCGGCCGACCTTGAGTCCGGTCGACTCGACCCGGGGCATCAGTTCCTCGTCGGTGGTGCCGGGGTAGGTGGTGCTCTCCAGGGAGACGACCTGGCCCGGACGCAGATAGGGCACGAGCGAATCCGTGGTATCCAGGACAAAGCTGAGGTCAGGCTCACGGTGATCGTCCAGCGGCGTCGGCACGCACAGGATCAGGGCATCCGCTTCCGCCGCGCGGGTGAAATCCGTGGTCGCCTCGAAGCCATGCCGGGCGGCCGCGATGGCCTCGGCCGGGATGTGCTTGATATAGGTCTCGCCGCGATGCAGCCTGGCCGGCTTGTCCGGGTCGATATCCAGGCCGAGCACGCGGTAACCCGCCTCGACGTAGCGCAACAGCAGGGGCAGGCCGACATAGCCCAGGCCGACGATGCCGATCAGGGCGGTCTTGTCGTTCAGCTTCGCTAACAGACTTTTCAGATGCTCCATCGCTCAGCCAATCGCCAACACTCCGAATTCGGACTGGTCCCGGATCACCTCCTCCACCACGTCGATATCGACCTGGGGCGCCCCCTGCGAGAAGGCATAGACCAGCGCCATGTCGCACAGGATATTGATGCTGCGCGGGATGCCCCGGCTGGCCTCGCCGATGCGTTTGCAGGCGGCCGGGGTGAACAGTGCCTCCTCGCGTCCGGCCACCCTCAGGCGATGCGAGATATAGGCCTCCACGTCCTGGATCTCGAACGGCGGGATGAAGAAATGCACCGACACCCGCTGGGCGAACTGCTGCAGGGACGGCAGGCGCAGCAGGTCCTTCAGCTGCGGTTGGCCGACCAGGATGATCTGCAGCAACTGGTCCTTGTCGGCGTTGATGTTGGACAGCATGCGCAGCGATTCTAGGGAGTTCGGCGTCAGGTTCTGGGCCTCGTCGACGATCAGGACCACCCGCTTCCAGGCCGCATACTGGGAGATCAGGAAACGCTGGAACTGGTCGTACAGGGCCACCTGGGACATCCCCTCATAGGGCTGCCCGAAGGCCAGCATGATCCATTCCAGCAGGTTGGCGATGTCCTTGTGGGTGTTGTAGACCAGGCCGATGGTGACGTCGTCGCCCAGGTTGTTGAGCAGATGCCGGATCAGGGTGGTCTTGCCGCAGCCGATCTCGCCGCTGATCACCGAGAAGCCGGCCTGGTTGCGGATGCTGTACTCCAGCATGGCGTAGGCCATGCTGTGGCGTTTGCTCATATACAGGAAATCCGGGTCCGGCTGGATCGAGAACGGCTTTTCCTTCAGGCCGTAGAAGGCTTCATACATGGTGGGTCCGTTGGGTATCTAGTCGCCAGATTCTAAGGAAGCAATGATGTCTGGGAACCTCGAAGAACCCGTCATTCCCGCGCAGGCGGGAATCCAGTGCCTTGACTTTACTGGGCTCCCGCCCGCGCGGGAGCGACGAAACGATGGTTGTTCGAGGTGCCCGTGTGTCATCGCGAGGAGCACAGCGCCGCGGCGATCCAGAAGTCGTCGATTGAATGGGTTGCCGCGCTGCGCTCGCCGTGACGCCAAACCGAGGCGACCACGCCACGTCGCCATCGCGAGGCCCGCAGGGCCGCGGCGATCCGGGGAGACGTGGGTTATTCATAATTGCCAAGACTCACAACCCCTGGAGCGCCCGCTTCACCTGCTCCGCCTCGGCGGTGTTGCGCCCCTGGTTCAAGGCCAGCGCCTTTTCCAATTCCTTCTTCGCCGCGTCCTTGTTGTTCACCGCGATATAGCTCATGCCCAGGTGGTAGTGCATCACCGACTGATCAGGCAACAGCTTGGCCGCCTCGCCGATCAGGCTCACCGCCTCGTCGCCCTTGCCGAGCTTGTAGCTGATCCAGCCGAGCGTGTCCTTGAACTGCGGAATCTCGCTGCGCCGGAAGCGCTGGGCGATCTCGTAGGCGCGGTTCAGGCTGGCCTTGTCGCTACGATAGTCGGACAGCAGGCTGGCCAGATTGTTGGCTACCACGTCGGACTGGGGACGCTCCTTCAGCAACTGTTCATAGATGACGATGGCGTCGTCGTAGCGATGGGCGAGTTCATGCGCGCCGGCCTGGGTCACCCGCAGGGAGAAATCGCCCGGGATCGCCGCCAACCCCTGGGCGATCACCTTGTCCGCCTCGGCAGGCTGGCCGGCGCGCAGATACAGGCTGGCCAAATTGACATAGCCGACCGATGCCTTGGGTTGCTGGCCGATAACTGTTTTGAAGGCGTTTGCCGCCGCTGCCGCGTCCCCCTTCTGGGCATTGAGCCTGCCCAGGAGCAACTGGGCATTGGTGTTGCCCGGATTGGCGCGGACCACGGAATTCAGGAAGGCCAGGGCCTCGTCGATCTTACCGGCCCGCAGATAGGTCCGCACCAGGCCAACCATCGGCTGCGCATCCCCTGGGGCGGCCTCGACGGCCTGCTTGAAGGACGCGATGCTCTCGCCGTAATTCTTGCGCGCCGCCTGGATGGTGCCCGTGATCTGGCCGGAGACCTTGCCCTTGTCTCCCTGTTTGCGCAAATCGTCCGCCACGGCCTGGGCACCGGCAAAATCACCCTTGCTCAACTTGGCCTGGGCAAGCATCGTCATGGCCGGCACGTTGTTCGGGCTCGCCCGCAGCATGTCTTCCGCCACTTCCTCGGCACGTGCAGCCTGGCCCTTCTTGAGCAGGAACTGGCCGTAGGGCAGGCCGAACTGGGGCGCGAACTTGCCGGCCTGGAAGGCCTTCAGGTAATGCTCCTGGGCCAATTCCGCCGAACCCGAAAGTTCATGGGCCTGGGCGAGCATCAACAGGGCACGCGGTGAATCCGGGGTATCGCGCAGGATGGTGCGCAAGTCGGCAATGGCCTGGTCCAGGTTGCGGTCGGCGATGTCCATGCCGGCCTTGAGCAACAGCCCCTGCTCATTGCGCTGGTCCTTGGCCAGGACCTCCTTGACCAGGGCCTGCGCCTGCTGCCGGTCGCCCTTCGCCATGAGCATCGCCGCCAGCATGCCCTTGGCCTTGATGCCGTCCTGGCTGTCCCCGGCCTTGCCGGCAATCGCGCGCAACAAATCCTCGGCGGCCTTCTGGTTGTTCTGGGCCTGATGCAAGCCCACCAGGGCAAACTGCAATTTGAAGTTGCCCGCATCCTTGGCAATCAAGCCTTCGAGTTCCTGGATGGCGGCAGCCGGCCCCTTCACGCCACCGACAAAGCGCACCACGTCCAGCTTGGCATCCACATCGGCCGGATGCTCCGCGGCGATGGCGCGATATTCCGCCTCGGCGGCATCCTTGCGGTTGTGGCTCAGGTAGAACCGCGCCAGGATGTGGCGGATCGGCCGGGCATCGGGATAGAACGAAATCAGTTTGCGGAAGATCGCCTCGGCCGAATCCAGGTTGGCCATGGATTCCAGGGCCTGCACCTTGATGAGTTGCAGGGCGAGGTTCTTCTCGTTCTGCTTCAGGCCGAGATCCAGATACTCGATCGCCTTGCCGGCATCCTTGGCCGCCAGGCGTTCCGTGGCCAGCACGACGAGGGCATCGATGTTGTTGGGGTCCTTGGCCAAGGCGGCGTTGGCTTCGTCCACCGCGCCCTTCTTGTTGTCGAGCTTGTATAGCACGGCGGCATGCAAGGCGAGGACGGAGGCGTTGTTCTTGTCCAACGCCAAGGCGGCCTCGCTGGCCGCCATCGCCTTGTCCATCTGCCCCGCCGCCAGCAGCAGCCGGCCCAGCTTCAGCTGCGCATCCAGGTTCTTGGGATCATGATCGACCACCTTGTTCAACAAGCCGTAAAGATCCTCCCAGTTGCCTTTCTTCTCGGCGATCTGGGCCAGCCCCATCCAGGCCGGGGTCATGTCGTCCTTGATCTGCAGGGCATTCCTGAATTCGATCCGCGCCTTGTCGAGTTCGCCCTTCTGCATCAGTTCCATGCCCTTCTCATAGAACTTGTTGGCCTTCTCCGCCGGTGAGGAGCAAGCGGCCAGGCCCATGGCACAGGCGATTACCAGGGTACGCAGCAGCCGGCCACGGCTGGAGGAAACATACTGTGTCCGTGACGGAACGTTCATCGTCTTCAACTCCCAATGTTTCGATTAATGCGGTACATACGGTGCCAACCCAGGCACCGCGAACTGCATGAACTCAACCAGGCGCCGATCGGCGTCGGCAACCGACTCCATCGCTCCCACCGAGGTGGTGACGCGCACCAGCGAGCCGTCGGTGCGGTTGCGTTTCAAAGCATCCAACAACAGATACCACTTGACCGAGTACTCGTTCGCGATCCGCCTGCCGCGCTGGTCGAACCAGTAATACACCAGCTGGCGCTGGCCAGCCTTCTCGATGACGGTACGGTTGATCTCGAAGGACTCGCCCGAAACCGTCACCGGCACCCGGTCGAGGGAAACGATCAGCCAGCCGCCGCCGGGGATGCACACCTGCGGGGAATGCGGCGAAACCCCCTTGCGCTGGGAACCGTAATAGGCCACATAGAAATTGACCGTCTGGCCGTCCACCTTCCGGTAATCCGCCAACAGATAGTCGTCGAGGCCGAGTTTCTGCTCGACCAGGACATCCATCTTCTCTTCCTGGGCGCGCCAGTCGCCCAGCACCAGGGGATAACCGGCCAGCGGTTCCCGTGCCGGCCTGATCTCCTCGCGGTTGCCGACCATCTGCATCAAGGCCGCTGCGCCGACCAGCAAGACAATCGACGCCAACAACGGCCGGGATAGCCGCGCTACCCGCCCGTCCAGGCCGCCGGCGCCGGTTATCACGGGCACATCCATCGCATCTACGATCCTGCGTTTCGAACCGAAGCGCTCGAACAACCATATCTCGGCCAGGAGGATGGCCAGGCAGACCATGAAGATGATCCAACCCTCGAAGTAGTGCAGGAACCCCTCCGCCTGCTCGGTACCCCATTTGCCAACCAAGATCCCGACCACGGCGATGCGCAGGCTGTTCATCAAAACGGTGATGGGAATGGTGGACAGGAACAGGACCGCCTGGCGCCAGAATGGCGCGCGATACATGTACGCCATCAGGAAGCCGATGCTCAGGAGGGGGTACAGATAGCGTAGACCGCTGCAAGCCTCGACCACTTGGAGCTTGTACACGCCGAGGTCGATCACGTTCCCCTCCAGGTACACCGAAGTGCCGATCAGGCGCAGGACATCGACGCCGATCATCGAGGAGAGCAACTGCAAACGCCAGGAAAGCTGGGAGTCGACGAAATATGGCAGCGGAATGGCAAAGACCAGCAACGCGATCGGCAGCACGGACACCCTGGCCAAGGGAACGCCGCCATGGCACAGCACCAAGCCCAGCAAGCCCAACAGGAAGCCGTATTGGATCAGGATGAAGATCGCCGTCAGTTCGCCCAGCACCAGCATCGCCATGGCCACTGCCAACAACACGAAGCCGAACCAGGAGGGCCGACCGATGCTGCCAAGCAGGGCCTCGCGCCGCTGCCAGAGCAACCACAAGGCGATCAGCGGAATGAAATAGCCGTGGCTGTATTCTTCCTGGTTGTTCCAACGCGTCACCAGTTCCGTCAACCCGCCCCATGCGGCGGCAACGAGCAGGGCAATGGCGGCCATAAACATAAGCGGCAGGGCGGTACGATTAATTTTTCTCTCCTCCAACACGCATTCTCAGCTCTACCTGCCAACTGCCATCATCGCTCGACGGGAGACGAAGGCACCTCGACTTCAACGCAAACGACCGCATTTCAAGGGAACCTCGAAAAACCCGTCATTCCCGCGAAGGCGGGAATCCAGCCCGTTGATTTTACTGGGCTCCCGCTTTCTCGGGAGCGACGAAGCCGGGGTTTTTCCAGGTTCCCTCAATTCAGTAGCACTGCAATCCTATCCGAGTGGGTCTGCCATCGCCATAGCCCAACTGGCACAGTTTCGGATGGGGGCATCGCACCATTGCCCCATACTCAGGAAGCCGCCGGAATTATTCGCCATGCCCGCGTGGGTACCGCGATAAAGCCGTCATTCCCGCGCAGGCGGGAATCCAGTCTATTCATCTTACCGGGCTCCCTCCGGCGCCCCTCGCGATGTGAGTTTAACCAGTCCCCCCACGATCGCCGGTCGCCCCCCCACGTTCCCCGCCCAACAGGAAATCAACCGCATTCCAGTAGAACTGGCGTTGCAGGACATCGCTCACGCCCTGGATACGCAGCAACCTGCCATTCGCATCGGTGTGTTTTTTCAGCACCATCAGCAATCCGAAAAAGGCCGGGGAAAGATATTCCGCCTTGGTCAAGTCCACGACGACGTCTGTCCGGAGTGAAGCCGCTTGCCGAAAAACATCCCGCATCGGCGCCGTCGGCACATCGGGTGCCGAACCTTCAAGGACCATCCTGACCGGCTCCCCAGCCCCGGACCGGATCAAATTCCATGACGGCGAGGTAGAAGACCGCCTTCGCCTTGCCCTAAGCCATATCGCGTAGGGCAAGGCACGCGTCCAGAGCAAGCCCAGCAAGGCCATGCCATCACGCCAATAGCGTTGCCAGAGGCCAGGCTCCTCCTTGATCCGCCACAGCCACTCCAGGCCGGACTTCTGCATCCAGACTGGCGCCCGGCTAACCGAGCCCGCAACAAAATTAACCACAGCCCCGAGGTGACTAATCACGGGCACATCAAGTCGCAAGCGGTTGCGCTCGATCCAGGCCTGGCCCTTTCGAGCGCCCAATGCCACGACTAGAAAATCAGGCCGACTAGAGTTGATCGTCGAAAGGGTCACTTCGCCGGACATATCGTCAAGGTCACCAAAACCAGGAGAAAGAAATCCCGAACAAGTCAGCCCTGATGAAGTTGCAGAAAGTTTTTTACAAGCACGCTCAGCCATTCCCTCCGGCCCGCCAAAAAAGAACACTCTCAATGGAGCATCTTTCCCAACGCTCTCCAGCGCCTCGAACAGACCCGACCCAGCAACGCGTTCCGGGATCGGGATGCGTAGCAGCCTCGCCAGCCAAACCAAAGGCATGCCATCGGCAACGCTCAGTTCACTATGAATAACCGAATCCCGAAATGCCTCGTCGTGCTGGCAACCGATCAGGAAGTTCAGATTGGGGGTCGACAAAAAAAGGGGGCTTCGACGGCTGGCAGCGCCCCGAACCATTCGCACTGCCGTCGCCATGTCCACTGCATCGAATGGCAACCCCAGCAGACAATAAACCGGCCTGTCAAAGTCGCCTGACCATGGCACTGCCCCGACTGAAGCAGCCTCAGTGACCATTGGCCGTTTCCACTGCACACAAACACCAAGAGGACGAATTCATTCCCTGCCACCCAAAGCCTGGGGAGACGCTTATTCCGTCATCGCGTGAAGCGAAGCGACGTGGCGATCCAGATGTTATTGATATGCGAACAGGCCGGATTGCCGCGCTACGCTCGCGATGACGAAATAGGATTAACCCAGCGCCTCCCTAGTTGATACCGTGAGACCGGTGGATCTCTTCCAATGCCTTTTTTTTACCCACCAACAAGGCACGCCAATGGTAACGCCTCAAGAATTCACGAAACCCGGGGGCCTCATAGCGTGGCAATCCCTTGAACCAACTCTTCAGCCAGCCCCAGAGTATCAGCAAGCCACCGACCACATAGGGCTTCTCGGGCATACGGAATACCGTCATGGCCAACATCCAAGGCAACCCCGTGCCCATAAAATACTGACCATAGCCATTCCTGATTCGGCCGGTGTAGATGCTTTGCTGGCTCGAACCCATCGGCCGAAGATGGATGAAACGCAACTCAGGATCATCCCAACTACACGCCACCCAACCTTCCATGCGGCAACGATGGCAATCGATGCCGTCCCACATGACCTCGCGCACGAAGCCACCAATTTCCTTGAAGCATTCAACCCGGTAGAACTTGGTCATGCCCAAGGAAGTGTCATCGCCCTTTCTCTCGCTAACCAGCCTGCCAGCTTCCTCCACATAAGACTTGCCACTACAGGTACCAATCCTGGGATTGGCTTCCATCCTTTCGATCAAGCCCTCGAAATAACGAGGAGGCAACCTAAGGTCGAGATCAAGTTTACAAAGATAGATGTAGTCATCCGGATTGATGGCCTCGTAGCCATCGTAAAACGCTTCGATGACTCCTGGCCCAACGGCTCGATGCCCCCGATCCTTACGGGTGATGATATCGATCCAAGAATACTTGGAGGCGTACTCAGCCAAGATGGCAGGTGTATCATCTGTCGACCCGTCATCCACGATTACCCACTTTGAGGGGCATACCGTCTGGCTGATGACGGAATCCAATGTCTGCCGCATGAATTCAGCCTCATTGCGACACGGCGATATCAATACATAACCACGGTCCATAGAATTTTTTATCACTGCATTAAACTGATCCGGCGTCGTTACGCTGAACCCCTATAGCTCATTTGACCTATAGGCAATCCTAACAATCAAACTATCCTTCAACAAAGGATGCCCCCAAAATGTGGACCGCATGGCATTCATCAGCTTAAGGAGAGCGAGATGTTGGATCGTACACTGTATCCCCGGCTCGATCATAAAGTGTCGAGCTCGCTAGCCAAGAAAGTGGCGATCAGTGCCATGTCTTTAGCTATCGCATTTTCTGTGACATCGGACGTCTTCGCAGCAAAACCGAGCAAGACACTACGCACAACCACACCTACTACTACAACGACTACTACTACAACTACCAGCCCTACTGATACAACAACTACAACAGTCACCACCGATACCACGACGTCCACAACCACTACAACCACCACGCCGCCGACAACCACAACGTCAGACAGCTCAACAACCACGTCAACGACAAGCCCAACAACCACAGATACCGCTTATGACAATCGTGTTGGCCTTGGCTCTGACTCGAATGGCATTCCCATTCTTGAGAAGCACTCCAACGCACGTTATATCTACTGGAACCCCACCCTTGCTAATGCCAACGACAGCAATCCAGGTACTGATCCTAATTTTCCAAAACTAACTCCGGCCGGTGCGTGGAACGCTCTGCGCAATGGATACGGAGACTGGTTGTTGATGGCACAAGGGGCATCTTGGCCCGAAGGTTTTGGTTACATCGCCAATCGATCAGGACTGTCTGCACAGTACCCAATCGTCGTGACAACTTATGATCCAGGCGATCCAAGCAACCCAACGAGCATGCGAAAAGGAATTGTCACCCTAGGAACAGACGCAACCCAGAGACTACTGGCAAGCACCTCCGCGCAACTGTCACTTAATGTCGTGATTGAAAACATTGCATTTTCCAATGCTGGATTCAAGAACACGTCCGTCTTCCTTAATGAATATGGATCCGGCCTCGTTTCTCTAAACTGGCTTTTTCACAATGTACGATTCAAGTACACCCAAGTCAGCTTAGCGAGCACTGGAGCTGACAAAGTCAATGATGTACTCACCGGCGTTATATTCAGACACTGCTCCTTTTCTTACGCTTGGCTTCCGTCGACAGAGCACGCGCAGGGTTTATATTATGAACGAACAAAAGACATTACGGTGGAAGATAGCATCTTTTATCATAATGGCTGGCTCAACTCCCGCGACGAGACGAATGGCGCCGACATTTATAAACACAATCTTTACATCCATACGTCAGCGCATAACACCATGTTCCGCCGCAACGTGAGCGGTTGGGCATCTAGCCACGGCATACAGATGCGCGGTGGCGGCACAATTTCAGACAACGTCTTCGCGAGTAATCCAATTAACATACTAATTGGGGGCGGTACCAATTATTACATCGACAACCCAAACGGAGTGTCTGGCACCCTGACGAACAACATTGTACTGGGTAGTTCTGACATAAATACAAAACTCCCCCGAGGGAGAGGGATTGATTTTTCCAATACAGACGCCACGACGATTGCAAGTGGTAATATTGTCGCCAATATTGTGCCAAGCAGCGGCAACACAATGCTTACCACATATAATCGCGCCTCGCTAATGCTCGACGCCTCTCCATTCGACATCAGCACGTACCCAATCTACGTCACCTGGAATAACAACATAGAATGGAACTGGAACAACACAGTCAATGGGGTTGACCTTGGTATAGACAAGCTAATTGCCTCATCGCCAAATTACCACCTGACACGAAACAATAACATCATCCACTATTCCACACCATTTGGTACCAACTTGCAGCAACCGGCCACCCCATTTCCCGACCCAAGCCGCGATATAGGCACCTATGCAGCAAGTATTGGCGCAGGAAACGAAGCCGACCTTTGGGCGATGATGATAGATAACCCCAGCAAACCCTGGTCGAAAGACATTAGTACATATATTCGGGCGGGCTTCAATATCTATTAAGTTTCCCCGAGGAAAATGGCCCTTCTACCAGGGGTGTAGTTAGGGCCTTCTTTTTTTATCTTAGACTTCCCCTACACCATCACTCGTACAACCTTTGAGCGCTTTTCCTAGATGCCATTGGAAACACATTCTACCCTTACCTCCAAAGCATTACCCCTATCGAAGGAGGAACGAATCGCCTATTACGCGGGGCCAGGTGATGTTATGCAGACATACCACTTCTGGCGCAACAATGTATCCGACCCAAACGAATTATCCGAAACGTACTCCGGTCAATTTTATGATGCAATTAGAGCCCACAACCTTAAAGCTCTGGTCATATCTGATAGCAATTCGGCGGAGCGAACCGTTTCACCAATCGGTGATCTAGTTTTTGTCAGCAAACACAATACCGCAAAATCAATGAAGGGTGCGCTTTACCACCTGCATGAAATAAGACACAGCCTCTGGGTTATCAAAGAAATAGTTAAATTTAATCCACGCCTCGCCCTAATAACGAATATGAAGCACTGGTGGCTGCTGTCATTGCTTAAATTATGGCGCATTCAAATCATTACTTCGTTACATTGCACCTTTTGGCCCAAAGGAACTCCTGCCAGGAACCTTTCCGCACGGATACTGAATAAAGTCAACGGATTTTTTTGGCGTCACGTCAATGACTGCACGATTTGCATATCCCCAGAATGCGAAGCCCAAGTACGCGAAATATCACAGATATCGACGAGACGCCCAATATTCCAGGGACGCGCACATTACGATCGCCAGCTTTTCCTGAATTTCCCGGACCCCGACCCAAAACAACAGCCGTTTGTCATCTTGTTTTGCGGTAGAATAGAGGGGCACAAAGGAATATATACGCTACTTGACGTTGCCAATCAACTTCGCACAAAGGTACGCACAGACTTCAAATTCTTTGTGGCTGGAGATGGATCTGAAAAAGACCTATTTATACAACGCGTCAGGTCTGAAAACCTCTCTGGCCACGTTATATACAAAGGAAAGCTTGGGCGCGCCGAACTGCTGGAACTGTACCAGCAAGCACACGCCGTCTTCGTCCCCACCACCGCTAGTTTCCCCGAGGGCCTTAACAAGGTTGTCGTAGAAGGTATCTTATCAAAACGTCCGGTCGTCGCCACCACTGTTTGTAACGCGGGCGACGTTATTTCCAACGGACTAATCGAGGTGGCACCGGGTGATGTATCCGCCATGACCAATATTCTTGCACGTCTTATTAGCGACAATCACTTCTATCAACAAGCCTGCCTCGGTATTTCTGCGTCGGCCATTCAATTCTATGACAGGGATGCGAGTTGGAGGCGCGCATTTGAATCCGCTTTGGCTGTCTGCACCATGCAAAACAAGTGGTTCCACTCTTAGACCGTCGGCCGGCAACGGCCGTCCGTAACCCCTTTCCGCGCTCTTAAGATTAAGCCCAGTAATATTTCCCCAGTAGTCTCCAAACACCTTCACAATCTTGACCCATCGAATCGTCCCGCCGCTCAAACACTTCGGAACTCGCCGCCCCACCTGCCTCCTCGTATGGTGCTTGAATCAACCACAACGACGGCCGCACGTTCGGAAATGTCGCTTGAAAACACCATGCGTGGGCGCCCCGCTTGCTAAAAAGTTAGCTTTCTAGATACCTACGCACCACATCAAGAAGCACTCACCGCTCCTCTCGACGTCACCGAGCGTTAGGTTTCGAACGCGCCACACCACGTTTCGCCGGGCCTTACCCGATTCCTTTGCCGGCGATGTTTGTGCTATAGCACCAGCAGTACCTTCAGGAACAGGTGCGACAGGCCGTCGCAGTACGCCGCTGAAGCCGAAAACGGATCAATCCGCCATTCTCCAAAGCAACCCGACTCCAACGCTTCTGGGTTCCGGGCGCGAGTCCAACGAAACTTCGACGCTCCAAACTTCGACTCGCGTGGGCGGCCACCCTCAAGGGATCCTCGCTTGACCATCCGACTCACTGTCCAATGCCCCAACTTCACTTTCAGCAAGCGGACCGTCGCCGACCCAAAGGCCATGCGTCACTGACTGTGTCTCGCTACCCCCAACCCTGCGGCTTGACTACTTCAGCCAAGTCCGAAATGCTTACGTCATCATGCCCCACTCGCCAATAGCCAAGCCAAAGCGGAAGTTGTATAGGCCGGCTCCACTATTTATGCTGCTAACTACTATTTTATCCACCGCAAACGTAATTCACCCCGGCCTTTCCCCTCGCGCGCTAAAACGAAAGATTTTATTCGCACGACTGATTATTAAGAACGCAAGGATACTTACTGAGTATATTGAAAGGCTCGACAAAGTAAGCAGCTTCCCTGCATATGCCAAAAGTCCGGCAAAGTTCGGCATGGTTGAATGGCCTTACATCGATAACAGCTGGGATACCGCAACAAAATTTCGAGCGGTCGCAAACCATTATGAATATTTGGCCACACAAAACACCGTTCTCAACCAGGACCTCACACACTGTGGAGTCAACTTATTGAGCCTTAGTTGCTTCTACGAAGCGACGGACGTCGTCATTGACATGCCGAAGTGGTTTATACGTGAAGGAGAACTTGTCTTAAATGTCTTTGTCCGCAATTTGAGAGTCGCATCCATCGCCTTTACGGTCGGAAGGACCGAATCCGAAGCCCATCTGACAATTGGCGCCATACAAGGCATACATAGCGGAATCGCCAGCGATGAGTCACTAACGATATATAGGGACCTGACCAAGGCCTTCGAAGGCCTTAGGCCCCGATCTCTGCTGATCGAAATTCTTCGAATCATCGCAAGACAACTGAACATTGATCGAATCTATGCCGTCTCCGATGAGCACCGACACCACCGTCATTCATATTTTGGTTTGGAAAAGGGCACGAAACTTACCACCACGTACAACGAAATTTGGGCTGAACATGGCGGCATCTTAAGCGACAAGCCGGGTTTCTACGAATTACCCACGCGGGGCCATCGCAAATCGGACCAAGAAATCCCGTCAAAGAAACGCGCGATGTATAGGCGGAGATATGAGATATTGGAGTACATTTCAAGCAATATCAATATCTTCGTACAGCCATCCGATAAGTTCTAAACGCAGGTCGTTTCTGGGAGAGCACTAGCTTGATTTCGACTTATATTTCGGTACGCATGCATCGATTTTACGACTAGGCGATCACCACTCATGAGTCTTCGTAAACGTGTAGTCAGAGCGAGTCTCTGGACCATTGGTGGTCAGATTACGAGCCAACTCCTGCGATTGGTCAGCAATCTCATCATGACTCGCCTTCTTTTCCCCGACCTATTTGGCGTGATGGCGGTCGTGACGGTCGTCATGAATGGTGTACTGTCTCTTAGCGAGATTGGCGTCGCTCAGAGCATCATTCAAAGCAAGCGGGGGCGCGAGGCGGATTTTCTAAATACCGCGTGGACAATCCAGATACTTCGCGGCTGGATTGTGGCTGTATTTATTGTTTCGATTTCCGCCGCAATCTATTATGCCAATGAGCTCAGGCTATTTCCTAATGGATCGGTCTTCGCCCATCCGGAACTTCCCCCCGTGCTTGCGAGTACATCCATTGGTGTAATCCTAAATGGGTTTAGGTCAACACATTTACAGGCGTTATTCCGTACACTCGCCACATCGAAGTTTATTGTCTTGGAAGTATTCAGTCAGATTGTCGGCATTGCCAGCATGATCGCTTGGGCCACCTTTGACCGTAGCATTTGGGCATTGGCGATCGGTGGTATTGTTACCGAACTTGTGAAGACGGCGTTATCCCACTTTGTTATAACGGGTGAACGGAACCATTTTGCCTGGGACCGAGACTCGGTTTTTGAAATTTATGGCTTCGGGAAATGGTTGTTCATTGCCACGATATTTAGTTACTTTGGGCAACAGGGCGATAAACTCGTCCTAGGATGGTTGATATCTCCCGAATCTATGGGATTTTACACGATTGCGTTTTTGCTCGCAACAGCGTACCAGCTATTAGCCGCCGGGCTCGTTGGCAGGGTTTTTTTTCCAGCATTTTGTGAGGTGGGCAACCAGGATCCCCATCGGCTTCGCGGGGTGTACTATCGAAGTCGCACCGTGATCGACTTTGGCTCCTTTGTCGTCGCGGGTCTTCTGTGCTCTTACGGTGATCTCTTGGTTGGCGTACTTTATGATCAGAGGTACGCTGAAGCGGGTTGGATGCTTCAGGTATTAGCGGTAGGATTGCTGAGCGTCGGGTTTCGCTCAGCCGATCAATTACTTCTTGCGTTGGGCAGGACCAAGATGATATCGGCGCTTGCGGTGCTTCAGGGCGCTGGGCCACTGATATTAATTCCCACCGCATTTTATTTTTTTGGCTTAAATGGCGTTTTATGGGCCGCGTCTTTCTCATTCTTTCCAAATATGCTGCTTTCTTTCTTCTTTTTGCATCGTGTTGGCGTTCTCAACTTGGTCTTGGAGTTCCGTATGCTTCCCGTCTTCTTTATTGTTCTACTTGTCGGCATGGCTTCTCGGTCGCTTCTTGGTGTTTAGGCATACCCGACAGGCATCGTCGATGGCTCTTAAGCAACGCCTTGGACAAATTCTGCGTGAGGCCGGCGTTTACGCGCATCAGCACCTAAACCATTGGCCCGAGGGGCGGCGCATTGCGATCCTACCGTCCTATGACAAGGCAACCGGATCCAGCCTGTTGCGTGCCTGGCTGGTCGGTAATGAACTGGTGCGACAGGGATGGGGCGTTGTATTGGTACCCAATCAACTCGACCTCAAGCAACGGAACCGCCTATTGGCTCACATTGAGCCTGATTTGATTTTTTTGCAGAAGCATCGTCACCAGTTCAATCAACCTCAGCTTTATCCGAATTATCCCTGTGTTTTCGATTTGGACGACGCTGATTTCCTTGATGCGGAGATTTTTCCCATTGTAGAGAGATGTTGTCGTGGAAGCGCCGCCGTTATCGCCGGCAGTCATTACGTGGCCGATTGGTGTCGGCAATACAACGAGGATGTTACGGTAGTTTGGACGGGTACTCCCTATAGCCATGGACGAGCCCTTTCTTTTAACTGGGAGCGGAAAGGTATCGTTGCTTGGACCTC
>JAAXVP010000521.1 GCA_013335435.1 Thiobacillus sp.
CCACAAGAACCGCTACCTAACCAAGGCTGCGCCGCAGATGCAGGTGATCGAACGCATCATCGACGAAGTCACCGCGCCGCTCGCGGCTCCGCAATAGTGGTGAGTACGCCTCCAGGGCGCGGACGGTTTTGTGTCAGGCACTAATTCTAATGCGCGTTCAAGTTGAGACTAACAATCCATGGCCACGCGGTAAGGCTTCGCAGCCCCCTGCGGTTCGACGCCAGTCTGGGCAAGCCGGCTTCGAGTTGAGCCAGAACGCTTTGAAGATCGGCAAACACGCGGTTGGGAAATTCCTTCTCCCGCAGTTCGTCCCACACATGCTCTTGCGGGTTGAGTTCGGGCGCGTACGGCGGCAGCCGCAACAGCCGGATGTTCTCGGGGACGACCAAATCCTTGGCGACGTGGGAACTTGCCCCGTCGACGACCATGACCATGAAGTCTCTGCGATGTCTGGCATGAACCTGGGCAAGGAAAGCGCTCATGTTGGCGGTGTTCATCTGGCGGGTGATCATCCAGTCCAGTTGACCTTCCAAGGGGCTGACCGCGCCGTAGACATACAAGAATTCGCGCTCGTAACCGTTGCACACCACCGGGCGCTGCGGGGTTGGCGCCCAGCAGCGGCGAATGCGCACCATGCGCCCGAAACGCGCTTCGTCCTGGAACATCAGGCGCACCCTGCGACCGCGAACGTCTTCGGGTTTCAGCAAGGTCGCCAATGTTTCGGGCAGTTTTTTTTCCACTCCTCTTGCACTGCGGGGTCGCTCTTGGGATGCCGAGTGTCGGGCGCCACCTTGCGCCAACCGTGGCGTGCCAGCAGGCGGTACACGACCGAGGCCGCCACCGGGCGTCCGAGTCGCTGCGACAGCGCCGCACGCAGCGGCGACACCACCAGCATCCCGCCCTCTTCGGATAACTTCGCCCACGGGGCCAAAAAGCTGCGCTCCTCTTCCTCGCTCATCGATGCCCGGCGCCGACCGCCCCATTTTGGCTGCGGCTCCGCAGGCTGCTCCAGCCGTTTGCGCAACCGCGCTTGGTACCTTGGCACCGTGGCACGGCCCACGCCCATTAGCGCAGCGGTTTGCTCCAGGGTGGCATCGAGTAGCGCCGGAAGGAGCACCGCCTGCGCGCAGCGCAGGTCTTCCAGCGTCTCGGCCTCCAGAGCCAGCATCTGTGCCTGCGCGACCAGTTCCATGTCCACCTGCCGAGGTCTTGCCATGTCGTGCTCCCGCTGCCTTCGACATCCGGAAGCATGCCATATTTAGTCTCATCTTGATCGCTCATTGGAATTAGTGTGGAGAGCAACATGTTCAACAAGATGAAGATAAGCGTGAGACTTGGGCTGGCTTTCGGCGCCGTGCTGATCTTGCTGATCGCCGTGGCGATGTTCGGAATCACCAGGATGCGCGCCGTCGATTCGGAGCTCGACGATATTGTCACGGACAACGTCAAGCAGCAGCAGCTGCTGGCGGAAGTGAATGACCGCGTGATGCTGATCGGCATGATCATCCGCGACGCGGTCCTGAATCACGAGCAGGCCGCGGTCAAGGCGCAGCAGGGGAAACTCGAAGCCGCGCGCGCCGAATACCGCAAGGCCTGG
>JAAXVP010000522.1 GCA_013335435.1 Thiobacillus sp.
GAGCCCCCTTGGGGTTCTGGGGAAATCAACAACAGAAGCTGTTCATTTCCCCAATGTCGCCCGGCTCGGCCGACCTGAGCAGGGTGGAAAGGCTGGAAATCGGCCGTTTTCATGGGGTCCTAATGCGTGGCACGCCCCATGCTTTAGCTCCGGTGTGTGGAAACGGCGCTGCAACTCGCCGGTCTCGAATAGAGAGAAATCAAGGGAACGCGGAACATCACCTTGGACGGGGAGGAGGAGGTAGGGCAGGACACGGAGGAACAACGGGATATTGGAAGCACAAGGGAATTTTGGCACCACTCTCATCCTTCGTTAATAGTAAACCCGTCGCGAGGCGGGGACACAAAGCCCACGGGTCTCACAGAGACGGCCGGGTTGCCGGAGGAAGAAAACCAACACTAACTTGGAGGATGAGATGAGAACGAAGATCCTGGCCCTCGCGGCCCTCCTGGCGGCTCCGGCCGCCGCCCTCGCCGCCGGCCTCACCGGCCAGTGCGTCGACTGCCACACCATGCACAACAGCGAGCTCGGCGCGGCCGTGGCCGTGACCGGTCTGACCGACACCATCACCCAGACCCCGATTGCCAATCTGCTCCGGATGGACTGCATTGCCTGCCACGTGGTCGACCCGAACGGCGCGGACAAGATCGTCGACATGGGTAACGGCAGCCAGATTCCCCAGGTGTGGCACGCCGACGCCACCGGCGACCTGGCCGGCGGCAACTGGAAGGGCATCGCCGCAGGCGGCGCTCGCAAGGGCCACAACGTGGCCGACCTCTTCGCCGGCGGCGACAACAACGGCGGCGCCTACGGAGCCCCTCCGGGCAAGTTCCGTGACTCCACCCACGGTCCGTCCTTCGGGCCCACCGCCACCCCGTTCTCCGACTTCACCTGCGCCGGCTCCGGCGGCTGACACGTAACCCGTTCCCAGATGCTGACCGGCTTAACCGACGCCAACGTCGTCGGCAACGTCGAAGGCCCCTACTTCTGGAGCTACACCGAGCGTCGCGGCAGCCCAGCCGTTTCGGGAGCCCACCATGCCAACTTCGATGGTGCCAAGAACGCCGATGAGAACTATCAAGATACCCCAAGCATCCACGATGGAAACAAGGTTGCCGACGGCTACCGCATGATCCCTGGCCTCAAAGGCTATGGGAATGAAGTGGACCGCTGGCAAAACGTTTCCGCCGACAGCCACAACGAGTACTACGGCGACGCTTCTGGTCTGGATAAGCAAGCTGGCCAAACTAGTACCTGTCAGATCTGCCACGTGCAGGGCATCATCCCTGGCGGTGCCGCGCGCATGGCCGCCGAGCCGCCGCGTTTCGCGCAGGGCGAGTGCCGCAAGGCTGCAATCGGCAGGCACATCCTCGAGCACGCGCAGGCGCAGTTGCGGGCGCAGGCGCGTCGTGGTGTCGGCGCTGCCGAGCGCCCGCTCCTGCAATTCGCGATCCTCGACCGAGCGCACCGGGCGTTCGGTCTGGTCGAGCCAGACAAGATCGGTCCGCCCCGGCAGCGGCGCCGGTGGCATGTTCTCGGGCGTGAGCGGCAGGCTCAGCCAGTCGCTCTGCGCGACCGAGCCAATGGCGCTGCCCAG
>JAAXVP010000261.1 GCA_013335435.1 Thiobacillus sp.
CTACGCCGCCCAGTCCGCCCGTTCGCGCGGCCGCCGCCATCCCGAACCGCCGGCCGCACCGCGCTCTGAATTCCAGCGCGACCGCGACCGCATCATCCATTCCACCGCCTTCCGGCGCCTGGAATACAAGACCCAGGTGTTCGTGAACCACGAGGGCGACCTGTTCCGCACCCGCCTGACCCACAGCCTGGAGGTGGCCCAGATCGGCCGCACCCTGGCCCGTGTCCTGAACCTCGACGAGGACCTGATCGAGACCGTCGCCCTGGCCCACGACCTCGGCCACACGCCGTTCGGCCACACCGGCCAGGACGCCCTCAACGAGTGCATGAAGGAGCACGGCGGCTTCGAGCACAACCTCCAGTCCCTGCGCGTGGTCGACGAACTGGAACAGAAATACGCCGAGTTCGACGGCCTCAACCTCACCTTCGAGGCGCGCGAGGGCATCCTGAAACACTGCTCGAAGAAGAACGCGGAGAAGCTGGGCGACGTCGGCCGCCGCTTCCTCGACGGCCACCGGCCCAGCCTGGAGGCGCAGATCGCCAACCTGGCCGACGAGATCGCCTACAACAACCACGATGTCGACGACGGCCTGCGTTCTGGCCTGATCACCCTGGCGCAACTGGAGGAGATCGCCCTGTTCCGGCGTCACCTCGACGCGGTGCGCCGGCTCTACCCCGACCTCACCGACCGCCGCCTGATCCACGAGACGGTGCGCCGGATGATCAACACCCTGGTCACCGACCTGGTCGCCCAGACCCGCGCCAACCTGGCCGAACACCGGCCGGCCGACATCGACGCACTGCGCCTATGCCCGCCCCTGGCGGCGTTCAGCCCGGCCCTGCTGGAGGAGCACCTGGCCCTGAAGCGCTTCCTGTTCCAGAACCTGTACCGGCACTACCGGGTGGTGCGCATGAGCGAGAAGGCGCGCCGGTTGATCCGCGCGCTGTTCGAGGCCTTCACCTCGGAGCCGAAGCTGCTGCCGCCCGAGTTCCAGGGCCGCGCCGAGGCCGACCTGCCCCGCGCGGTATGCGACTACATCGCCGGCATGACCGACCGCTACGCCATCCTGGAGCACCGGCGCCTGTTCGACATCGAGGAAGTCGCCTAGCCCTTCACGGTCCGGGCCACCACCCAGGCCGACACCTCGACCGCGCCCGCCCGCCTCACCACCCGGGCCAGTTCATCCAGGCTGGCGCCACTGGTCATGACGTCGTCGACCAGGGCCACCCGCTTCCCGGCCAGGTCGGCCGCGCAGACGAAGGCGCCCCGGATGTTCTTGCGCCGGGCCGGCAAGGGCAGGCCGACCTGGGGCGGGGTATCGCGCTCGCGCCGACACAGGCCGGGGGCGAATTCGACCTCCAGCCGGCGGGCCAGATGGCCGGCCAGGAGGGCGGCCTGGTTGTAACCGCGCTCGCGCAGGCGGCGCGGGTGCAGCGGCATGGCCAGGATCAGGTCCGGCGGTTCCGTCCCGGCCAGCCCTTCCGCCAGGCGCGCCGCCAGATAGTCGGCGATGACCGTCTGGCCGCCGTACTTGAGGCGCTGGATCAGGACGTCGAGCGGGAAGGCGTAGCCGTACACCGCCTCGGTGCGGTCGAAGGCGGGCGACCGCTTCAGGCAGGCGCCGCAGACCGCGCCGCCCGGTGTCGGCGCGGCGCAAACCGGACAACGCTCGACCGGCAGACGCGGCAGATCGGCGGCACAGGCCGGACACAGCAACCCGGCCCGGCTGCGGTCGCCACAGAGCAGGCAGGGCTGGGCGACCCGCTCATGCACAAGTTTTATGCAACTGTTCAACAGGCTGGCGATAGAATTTGACAAGCCACCTCCCTGCCGCGAACATACGCGGCCTTCCGTTTTCCCTTCATTATCATGGCCGAACCGAAAGTCGTCACCGCCGCCTCGTGCCTGCGCTCGGCGCGCCTGTTCAACTGGCTCGCGGTGGCCAGCACGACCCTGGCGGCCACCCTGTTCACCATCGGCAACAACCTCGCCGACAAGAAGATGGCCTTCCTGCCCCTGGCCATGTCGCTGCCGCCGGTCATGCTCTGGCTGGCCGCCTCGATCTTCGTCTACGCCATGATCGCCCACCACCCCGATCTCAAGGTGCGCCACTACAACAAGTGGGCCGGCTACCGCTATTACGCCGTGGTCGGCACCCTGACCATCCTGGCCAACGACATCGCCCACCTGCCGACCGGCTGGGGCGGCGTCTGGGCTTTGTTCATCCTCGCCCTGGTGCCCTGGTCGCTGCACGACATCTGGAAGGCCGGCAAGGAAGACTGGCACGACATTCAACTGGAGTCCCCACATGACTGACCTCTCCCAACCCGCCCAGGCCTGGACCCGCGAGGCCGTCGCCGCCCTGTTCGAGCTGCCCTTCAACGACCTGGTGTTCCGCGCCCAGAGCGTGCACCGCCAGAACTTCGACGCCAACGCGGTGCAGATGTCGACCCTGCTCTCGATCAAGACCGGCGGCTGCTCGGAGGACTGCGGCTACTGCTCGCAGTCGGCCCGCCACGACACCGGCCTGGAGCGCGAGAAGCTGATGGAGGCCGACGAGGTTCTGGCGCGCGCCCGCGCCGCCAAGGAAAGCGGCGCCACCCGCTTCTGCATGGGCGCCGCCTGGCGCGGCCCGAAGGAGAACGACCTCGACGCGGTGGCGGAGATGGTGCGCCAGGTCAAGGCCCTGGACATGGAGGCCTGCGTCACCCTGGGCATGCTCAAGGACGGCCAGGCCGAGAAGCTGAAGGCGGCCGGCCTCGACTACTACAACCACAACATCGACACCGCGCCGGAGTTCTACGGCCAGGTGATCACCACCCATACCTACAATGACCGCCTGGACACCCTGGGCAAGGTGCGCGGGGCCGGCATCTCGGTCTGCTGCGGCGGCATCGTCGGCATGGGCGAGAGCCGCGCCATGCGCGCCCGCATGGTGGCCGAGCTGGCCTGCATGAACCCGCAGCCGGAATCGGTGCCCATCAACATGCTGGTCAAGGTGGCGGGCACCCCGATGGCGATCGAGGCCGACCTGGACCCGCTGGAATTCGTGCGCACCATCGCAGTGGCCCGCATCACCATGCCGAAATCCTATGTCCGCCTGTCGGCCGGCCGCCACGAGCTGGGCGAGATGGGCCAGGCCCTGTGCTTCCTGGCCGGCGCCAACTCCATCTTCTACGGCGACAAGCTGCTCACCACCGGCAACCCGGACGTCTCCGCCGACCAGGCCCTGATGGCCAAGCTGGGCCTGCATGCCGAGCCGGTCAAGGGCAGGCGCTGCGCCGAGGCGTAAGCGGCAAGGACATGTTGCTCCCTCATCCCCATCCCTTCCCCCGGCGGGGGAAGGGGGCTTGTCCCCTCGCCCTCCGGGAGAGGGGCAGGGGTGAGGGAGCCACGCCCGCCACACCCATACCGGCATGATCGACCTCGCAACCCGCCTAGCCGAGCTGGACGCCCTCGGCCTGCGCCGGCGCCGCCGGGAGCTGGAGTCGCCCCAGGGCGCCCACGTCCGGGTCGATGGCCGCGACTACCTGTCCTTCGCCAGCAACGACTACCTGGGCCTGGCCGCCCACCCGGCCATCGCCGAGGCGGCCCGGGCTGCCGCAGCCGAAATCGGCACCGGTGCCGGTGCCGCTCATTTGCTTACCGGCCACCACGCCTTGCACCACCGCCTGGAGCAGGAACTGGCCGCCTTCGTCGGCCTGCCCGCCGCGCTCCTGTTCTCGACCGGCTACATGGCCAACCTGGGCGTGGTCGGCGCCCTGGTCGACCGCCACGGCGCGGTGTTCGCCGACAAGCTCAACCACGCCTCCCTGGTCGACGCCGCCCAGCTCAGCCGGGCCGAGCACAAGCGCTACCGGCACAACGACCTGGCCCATCTGGAACAACTGCTGCGCGAGAGCACGGCCAAGGACAAGCTGATCGCCACCGACGCGGTGTTCAGCATGGACGGCGACCTCGCCCCGGTGCCGGAGCTGCTGGAACTGGCCGAGAAATACGATGCCTGGCTCTATGTCGACGACGCCCACGGCTTCGGCGTCCTGGGCGAGCATGGCCGCGGCGTGCTGGAGCACTTCGGCCTTTCGTCACTCGTCACCGGCCACCCGTCACTGGTTTATCTCGCCACCCTGGGCAAGGCGGCCGGCGTCTCCGGTGCCTTCGTGGCCGGGTCGGCGGACCTGGTCGATTGGCTGGTCAACAAGGCGCGCACCTACATCTATACGACCGCCACCCCGCCCATGCTGGCGGCGGCGGTCTCGGCCAGCCTCAAGCTGATCGCCGGCGAGCCGGAACGGCGCCGACAATTGGCCCACCTGATCGCCCGCCTGAAGGAAGGCGTCGCCGCCCTGCCCTGGCCGCTGATGGCCTCCGGCACGCCGATCCAGCCGCTCCTGGTCGGCGACAACCACGAGGCCCTGCGCCTGGCCGACGGCCTGCGCGAACGCGGCATCCTGTGCCCAGCGATCCGGCCACCGACCGTGCCGGAGGGCAGCGCGCGCCTGCGCATCTCCCTCTCGGCCGGCCACGCCGAGGCCGACATCGACCGCCTGCTCGCCGCCCTGGGGGAACTGGCGTGAGCCTGCCCGTGGTCTTTCTGCACGGCTGGGGCCTGCACGGCGGCATCTGGGACGAGGCTGCGTCCCGTTTGACCGGATTCGAGGTGCATCAACCCGACCTGCCCGGTTACGGCGAAGTGCCGACCATATCGCCTTACGACTCGGCCGGCATCGCCGACGCCCTGGCGCCGAGCCTGCCCGAACGCTGCATCGCGGTCGGCTGGTCGATGGGCGGCATGGCCGCGCTGGCCTGGGCCGGTCGTTGGCTGGACCAGGTCGCCGGCCTGGTCCTCGTCGCGACCAGCCAGGCCTGCGTCAACAGCAACCGCTGGC
>JAAXVP010000523.1 GCA_013335435.1 Thiobacillus sp.
ACCCTCCGAAGCCACCGAGCCCGATGAGGCCCAGACCTCCACGCCTGACGAGGCCCCCAGCCCCAGCGGCGAGAGTGAAGCGTAAAAATGGAACAGAGCGCACCCCAGGGTGCGCTCTTCCCTAACATGCCTCTCCTCGTAGATTCCCACAACGACATCGCCTGGAATATGCTCGCCTACGGCCGCGATTACACCCGCGCGGTTGCTCAAACGCGCCAGTTGGAGGCAGGCTCGCAGGTGGTGGCCGTCAATGAAGATTGTCTCATCGGCTGGCCCGAGTACCAGCGCGGACAGGTGGCCGTGGCCTTTGCCTCGCTGTATGCGCCGCCCATGCGCCGCGCCTCGAACGAGCTCGACAAACGCTTTGCCTACCGCACCTCCGACGAGGCCAACCGCCTGTACCGCCAGCAGTTGACCACCTACCGCCGCCTGACCGACACCCACCCCTACAAATTCCAACTGATCGCCTCGCGCGCCGACCTGAAGCTGGTCCTCGACCACTGGCTGACTCCCAGCGAGGACGGGCATCCGGTCGGCCTGGTGCCCTCGATGGAGGGCGCCGACGGCATCCGCAACATCGCCGAGTTGGAGGAGTGGTACGAGATGGGGCTGCGCATCATCGGCCTGGCCTGGGTGGGCACGCGCTATTCGGGCGGCTGGAAGGAACCAGGTCCGCTCTCGGAAGAGGGCCGCGAACTGCTCTCCGCGATGGCCGATTACAACTTCGTGCTCGATCTCAGCCACATGGACGAGCCTGCCATGCTCGAAGCCCTCGACCGCTATCCAGGCCCGATCATCGCCACGCACGGCAACTGCCTGGCCCTGCTCCCCAACTTCCCCAGCAACCGCCAGTTCTCGGATCGCGTCCTGCACGGACTGATCGAGCGCGACGGGGTGGTGGGGGTGGTGCCGTTCAACGGCTACCTCAAGGTCGGCTGGACAGCGTCTGTGAGCCGCCGCGAGGAGGTGCCCCTGTCGGCGCTGGTCGATCACATCGACCACATTTGCCAACTGGCGGGCGATTCCCTGCACGCGGGCATCGGCTCGGATTTCGACGGCGGATTCGGACTGCAATCCGTGCCGCCTGAAATTGACACGATTGCCGACCTGCAAAAGGTCGGGCCGCTTTTGGCGGAACGGGGCTATTCGGAAGGGGATATCGCCAATATCTTCGGCGGGAACTGGATTTCCCGCCTGCAAAAGGACCTGCCCTGAGATGACCCAAAATACTCTTTCCGCCTCGACGCCTGTCGAACCCTCGCGCTTCGAAACGCCCCTGCGGATGCGTGTCCGCGTCGGCCTGGTGCTGACCCTGTTTGGGCTGTTCGTGTTCATGGTGGGAGCCAAGCCTGCCTGGTTTGGCTGGGACCGCAGTCCCGTGGTGGGCTTCGTGCAGATCATCGTTTTCCTGACCGGCCTGGGGCTGATCTGCCTGGGCGGGTACGCCGGTCTGCTGGCCCTGTGGAAGGGCATGGAGCGTTCCATCGCGGCGGACATCGGCCTGCGCCTGGTGGGCACGGGCTGCGTGATCGCCATCTTTGCGGGCATGGCCGACATCTTTGGGAGGGGGTCGCACAGTCTGCCGAACGT
>JAAXVP010000524.1 GCA_013335435.1 Thiobacillus sp.
TCGACCAGGCATACTCCCGCTTCGCCCGCGGCGGGGGCTGGGGGTGAGGGGGTGCTGTTCGGTATTCATTGGGCCTCCTCGATCACCAGCAGATCCTGCCCGGCCGACACCGCGCCGCCTTCCTTGCAGAACAGGTGGGTCAGCTTGCCATCGCAGGGCGCCACCAGGGCGAATTCCATCTTCATCGATTCGACGATGACCAGGGCCTGGCCGGCCTTGACCGTGTCGCCGACCTTGGCCTCGATCTTCCAGACCGAGCCGGCGACGTGGCTGGCCACCGGGCGGGCGTTCTCGGGCAGGTCCAGTTCGCTGTCCGGACCGGCCTCGGCGACGATGGCGTCGCTGGCGACCACGTCCTGGCCGGCGGCCTTCCAGCGTTCCCGCTCGGCGTCGAAGGCGGCCTGCTGGCCGGCCTTGAAGGCGGCGATGCTGTCAGCGTGGTCGGCCAGGAACTGGCGGTAGTCGCGCAGGCGGAACCGGGTCGGCTCCACCTTGAGCTGGAAGCGGCCGCTGACGAAGTCCTCGCGCAGCTTGAGCAGCTCGTCCTGGCCGACCGGGTAGAAGCGGATCTGGTCGAAGAAGCGCAGCAGCCAGGGCTGGCTGAAGTCGGCCGTGATCCGGTGGCGGTTCCACATCTGCACCGTGCGGCCGACGAACTGGTAGCCGCCGGGGCCTTCCATGCCGTACACGCACATGTAGGCGCCGCCGATGCCGACCGCGTTTTCCGGGGTCCAGGTCCGGGCCGGGTTGTACTTGGTGGTGACCAATCTATGCCTGGGGTCGAGCGGGGTGGCCACCGGCGCGCCCAGGTAGACGTCGCCCAGGCCCATGACCACGTAGCTGGCCTCGAAGACGATGTTGAACACGTCCTCGATGCTGTCCAGGCCGTTGATGCGGCGGATGAACTCGATGTTGCTCGGGCACCAGGGCGCGTCCGGGCGCACCGACTGCATGTACTTCTCGATCGCCAGCCGGGTCGCCGGGTCGTCCCAGGACAGGGGCAGGTGGACGATGCGCGAGGGCACCTCCATGTCGTCCAGGGGCGGCAGGCCTTCTTCCAGGGCGACCACGGCGTCGAGCAGGGTGTCCTGGTCGACGGCGCGGGGGTCGAAGTGCACCTGCAGGGAGCGGATGCCGGGCGTCAGGTCGAGGATGCCCGGCAGCCCGGCGGCCTTCACCGCCTCCATCAGGGCCTGGATGCGGAAGCGCAGCTCCATGTCCAGGACCAGAGGGCCAAGCTCGAACAGCAGGTTGGCGTCGCCGGACTGGCGCACCACCAGGTCGGGCTTCTCGCCCTCGCTCTTGAGATGGCGCAGGACCGGGCTGCCGAGGGGGGTGTGCTCGGCCGGCAGGGCGGCGAAGGCGGGCCGGTCGAGGTGGGCGATGGCGGCATCCTGAACCTGCTGCATGACGTTTGCCTGGGCGCGGGTCAGGCGCTTGAAGCGCACGGTATCGCCGGGCTTCAGCTGACCCATCTTCCACAGCTCGGCCTGGCAGATGGTGGCCGGGCAGACGAAGCCGCCCAGGGACGGGCCGTCCGGACCGAGGATGATCGGCATGTCGCCGGTGAAGTCGATGGCGCCG
>JAAXVP010000525.1 GCA_013335435.1 Thiobacillus sp.
CTCTGGGGGGCGGGTGGGGACATGGGTCGGCCCGGCCGCTTTCATGATGGCCACTATAGCAGCCGTCGGCTGCCGCGCCGCCATGGGGCGCCTGCCTCGGGCGCCGGCCCCGGTCAGAACGCCATGCGCAAGGCGAGGCCGAAACGCTTGCTTTCGTGGGGACTGGTATCCCGGTCGAAATGGCTCCTGGTCTCCGGCGGCAGCAGTTCCAGGCGCCAGCCTTTGTCGGCGGGCGACGCGCCCGTTGCCGCATGCGGAAGCGTGGTGACGTGGGGGCTCCGCCAGTCCTGGATGTAGGCGCGCAGGTCGTCGTCGACCTTGCCGCCGCCCTTCGCGAAGGCCGGCCCGGCGCTACCCGTCGCCACGGCCATGCTCATCATGAACAGCCTGCGTTTGACTCGTTGTCTCATGGCGTCCCCTTTCGTATACGGGAATCGGCAAGTCTCCGTTTCCTATATAGCAGTCTGGTCGGGCCGGGTTTGCGAAACGTTGTCGTCCGGCGCCGGGACGATGCCGCGCAGGCGGGCCCGCTGGGCGGCGTGCAGGCCGATCAGCAGGGCCGGCAGCCAGGCCAGGGCCCAGGGCGAAGGGTGGCCGTAGCCGGCCAGGGCGACGCAGCCGCTCAGCGCCAGCATGACGTTGCCGAAGCCGATGCCGCGGCTGTAGGCGGCCAGGTGCATGGCGGCCAGCCAGAGGCCCAGGCCGACCAAGGCCCAGGCCGCCCAGACCTCGGGCAGGGGCGCCTGCAGGCCGAGCACGGCCGGCCAGGTGACCAGGGCGAAGGCGAACGGTTCGGCTAGGGGCAGGTCGAGCGTGGTCGGGGGCAAGTCAGAGTTCACTGCGATGGTCCTCCAGGATGTTGGGGCGCGGGTTCACGCTGTAGCCGTCGATGGCCCGTTCGCCCGCGGGCAGGTTGTCCACCACCGGGCTGCTGCCCAGGCGCGGGCCGCGGTTGCCGGCGGCGTCCAGGGTGTAGGCGTTGAGGCTGACGTTGCGCGGGATGGTCTGTTCCTCCAGCACCACCTCGCGCACCGCCAGCCAGCGCCGCTTGGCGTTGTCGTTGTCGGCGGCACGGGCGTTGGCCAGGGCGTCGCCGGCGTCCGTGGAGCGGCTGGGCATGCCGTAGTTGGCGGTGACGGCGAAGTTGACCGCCCGGCGGTTGGCCGGGTCGGGGGCGTCCACGGTGTCCTTCACCTGCTTCTCGAAGCCGTGCAGCATGGAGTCGGTGCGGCTGTTGTTGGCGCCCTGGGTGAGCGGGGTCAGGTTCTCCCAGCGGTCGCCCGGGCCGCCGATGTTGTGGTTGAGCAGGTGGCCGAGGACGTAGTAGCTGCGGCCGCCCTCGCGGCGCTGGTTGAGGCGGGTGTAGGCCGGGGTGTGCAGGGAGCGGCGCGGGGTGCTGCCGGTGAAGTCGCGGTTGTTGGTGAGGCGCAGGACGGTGGCGCTGGTGCCGTAGCCGGCGCCGTTGACCGGGCCGTAGACCGGCCGGGTGGACTGCTGGTCGGCGCCGGCCATGGGCATGATCCGGCCGGTGGCCTGGGCCAGCTCGCCCATCAGGCCGTCGATGACGGCGGCGTGGTCGGTGG
>JAAXVP010000262.1 GCA_013335435.1 Thiobacillus sp.
CACCGTGCACCGGGCCGACTGCCCGATCATCGTCACCCTGGCGGACGACAAGAAGGACCGCCTGTTGCGCGCCGAATGGGGTGCCTCGGCCGGCCAGACCTTCGAGGTCGACGTCGAGATCCTCGCCAGCGACCGCGCCAACCTGCTCAAGGACGTCGCCGAGGCCCTGACCCAGGACAAGCTCAACGTGGTCAAGGTCAATACCGAATCGCGCGACGGCGAGGCCCGCATGGCCTTCACCGTGATCGTGCGCGACGCCGGCCAGCTGTCCCGCTTCCTCGCCCGCGCCACCCACATCCGGGGCGTCACCCAGGTCCGCCGCAAGTAGCGTTCAGAAGGCCGGCCGCTCGGCCAGGGGCACCAACTCGGCCGCGGCCAGGGGCGGGTTGAAGTAATAGCCCTGCAGGGTGTCGCAACCGTGCAGGGTGGCCAGGAAATGATGCTGGGCCTCGGTCTCCACCCCTTCGGCGACGACCCGCAGCCCGAGCATGTGGGCCAGGCTGATGAAGGCGGCGCAGATGGCGCCGGCGCTGTCGTCCTGGCCGACGTCGGCGACGAAGGAGCGGTCGATCTTCAACTCGTCCAAGGGCAAACGCTTCAGGTAGGCGAGCGAGGAATAGCCGGTGCCGAAGTCGTCGATGGAAAAGCGGATGCCGCGCCGTTTCAGGGCGGTCATCTTGGCCGCCGCCTCGCCCAGGTCGTCGAGCAGGATGCCTTCGGTGATCTCCAGCATCAGCCGGTCGGGCGCGATGCCGGCGGCGTCCACCGCCGCCAGCACCATGTCGACGAAATCCGGATGGTGGAACTGACGCGGACTGACATTGACCGAGACCGACCACCGGGCGGTTCCGGGTTGCGCCGACCAGGCCCGGATCTGCTCGCAGGCCTGTAGCAGCAACTGCTGGCCGATCCCGACGATGAGTCCGGTCTCCTCGGCCAGCGGGATGAATTCGAGCGGCGCCACCAGGCCCCGTTCCGGGTGGTGCCAGCGCGCCAGGGCTTCGACCGCGACGATGCGGCCGTTGCCATCGACCTGGGGCTGGTAGACCAGCTTGAACTCGTCCTGCCGGACGGCGCGGCGCAATTCCGCTTCCAGCGAGGAACGGGCCTCCACCGCGGCCTGCATGGCCGGGTCGAAGAAGCGGATGGTGTTGCGGCCGGAGGCCTTGGCCTGGTACATGGCCAGGTCGGCACGCTTGAGCAGTTCGTCGATGGCATCGGCCTTGTCGCGGAACAGGGCGACGCCGATGCTGGGCGAACTGTGGTGTTCGAGCGGCCCGAGCTGATAGGGCTGGTTGAGCAGGGCATGGATCTTGATGGCCACCCCCTCGACCTGGTTGGCCGCCTCGGCGGCCGTCTCGTCGAGGTCCTCCAGCATCACCACGAACTCGTCGCCACCCAGGCGCGCCACCGTGTCGCCCTCGCGCACGCACGCTTGCAGGCGGCGCGCCACACTGACCAGGAGCAGGTCGCCGACGTCGTGGCCCTGGGTATCGTTGAGCAGCTTGAAGTTGTCGAGGTCGATGAACAGCAGGGCGCCATGGCGGCGGTTGCGGCTGCACAGGACGA
Source organism: Thiobacillus sp. (assembly GCA_013335435.1). GTDB lineage: Bacteria > Pseudomonadota > Gammaproteobacteria > Burkholderiales > Thiobacillaceae > Parasulfuritortus. The sequence goes on from JAAXVP010000262.1 coordinate 1,570, forward strand.
TGGCCTGGTGCATGCGGTCCATGAGCAGGCGCCGGTTGGGCAACTGGGTCAGGGCATCGTAGAAGGCCAGGTTGCGGATCCGCTCTTCCGCGCTCTTGCGGTCGGTGATGTCCTGGAACATGCCGACGTAGTTGGTAATGCGGCCCCCGTCGTCGAAAACGGCCGTGATGGTGAGCCACTCGGGGTAGATCTCGCCACCCTTGCGGCGGTTCCAGATCTCGCCCTGCCACTGCCCCGTCTCCGCCAGCGACGACCACATGGCCCGGTAGAAGGCCGCGTCCTGGCGGCCGGAGCTCAATAGGGCTGGGGTCTTGCCGATCACCTCCTCGGCGCTGTAGCCGGTCACCCGGGTAAAGGCCCGGTTGACCCTTTGGATGATCTGGTCGGCATCGGTGATGACGGTAGCTTCCTGCGACTCGAAGGCCGTGGCGGCGATCTGGAGCTGGGCCTCGGCCTGCTTGCGCAAGGTGATGTCGGCCGCCACGGCAATCACCACCTTGCGGCCGAAATAATGGCCCTGGGTCAGCCAGACGTCCTTGGGAAACGCCTCGCCGTCCTTGCGCAGGCCCCAGAATTCGAACTGCTGCGGTTCGCCGGCCAGGGCCTTGGCGAACCGCTCGGCCACCTTGCCGAGATCGTTGCGTCCGGGAGCCGACACGAAGGCCGGATCCTGGCCGATCATCTCGGCCCGGCGGTAGCCGTACATGCGCTCGGCGCCCTGGTTCACGTCCAGGAACACGCCGTTCTCGTCCTGGACGTAGATGGCCTCGTTGATGCTGTTGAAGAGGCCGCGATAGCTCTCCTCGCTGGCCCGCAGGGCATCGGACTGCACACCGATCTGGCGGGCCCGCTCGTTGAGCAGACGGTTCTTCCGGGTCACCATGGCGAGCGCCGCGAGCACGACCGCGAACAGCGCCGCCAGCAGGATGTAGACGGCAGCCACCAGTTGGCCGCGGTGTTCGTCGATGAAGTCGACCGGCCGGTTGACCAGTTCCGCCTCGGCCAGGATCGCGGCCGGCAGTTCGATGCCGAGACGGGCGAGGTAGCCGGCGTCGAACAGATAGGCGTTGGGACTGTGCCGGATCGGGGCGATCTCCGCCATCGGCCGGCCGTCCAGGTAGGCCAGGGCCAGGCCCGCGGCCTCCCGGCCCTGCCGGATTCCGCTCGTGACGTAGCCGCCCAGGACGCCGTCGAACTGGTAGGCATCCTCCATGCTGAAGATGACGTAACGGCCCAGGGCGGCAATCCGGCCGATCGCCTCGCGCAGGGGCAGGATGCGCCCTTCGGCATCGGTCATGCCGCCCAGCGTGGTCAGGAAGAGGTATTTCTCCGGCCGATTTTGCAAGGCGGCGAGCACCGATTCGATGCGGGAGTCGGCGACGAAGGTCGCCTGGATGTCCGGATACTGCGCCAGGTCCTTGCGCGCCTCCCGCTCGATGGCACGGTAGGTGTTGCTGCCGTCGCCGACCAGGAGTATCCGGCGTGCCCCGGCATCGATCCGTCGGATCAGGGCCAGGTTGGGCGCCACTTCCTTCTTTTCGAACACGCCCGACATGCGCACGGGGTCGAGCCAATCGAGCACGCCCAGATCGTTCACCCCGGAGAAGAATACCGGACTGTCGGGAAACAGCCGGGCGAGATGGTCGCGCGCGAACAGCAGGGCGTTGTCGTCGGTGACATAGATCAGGGCCGGCTTGTAACCGGCGTACTTGATGCGCAGGAAATCCGCGTAGACGCGGGCGTATTCGGGGCTGTAGGCGATCCGCTTGGTATCCAGCGACTCGGTGGAAACGGCCAGGTCGTGGCGGCCGGCGGTGTCCAGGCGGCCGACGAAGGCCTCATGCTGGCGCTTGGTCCAGGGATATTCGAGATTGTAGGAATGCAGGACCAGGACCGCTGTCTGCGCCAAAACCGGTGCGGCCGACAGGCAAAACAGCAACAGCGGCAACAGCCACCAACGACGCATCGGCCGGACAAGGCCAGCCAGCTTGAGGCGAATAACCCGCAAAACAGCGGCCCACCATGGTGTGAAAACCCGCTCATATTACTTTTGTAATAGAACAATAGGAATGCATTCCCGACCTGGCATGACAAACGCCATCGGCCGCCATGGCCAACCCCGGCATGGCCATGCGGTCCTGTCTAATCCCATAAAAATGCAGTATATATACGGCACAGGCGCGGTCTGGTTCGACGCTGTTCGGGCAGGCCGGCTGTGATTGCCATCCGGGGAGAATCAACGTGTCAAGCAAACCCGCTACCGGCGTTCACGGATAGGCGGTGCGCGACACCATGACTGCCCGTCCCGAAGCCAGGACATCGCTGCATCACGCGCTGCTGCGGCGTTTCGTCCTCATGGCCGCGCTGGCGGCCATCCTGGTCGGGCTGACATTCACGCTGTTCGGGCTTGAGCCGATGTCCGTGCGGATCGCCGAAAACCAGTTCCGGGCCAGCGCCGAACAGGTCCAGGCACGTCTGGACGCGACCTTCGTACCGACCCAGGACCTGTTGCGCATGAGCCGACTCTGGATCGGCGGCGAGATGCCCGAGATCGACCGCGCCGAACCGTTCAACCGCCTGTTCCTGCCCATGCTGGACACCCTGCCGCACATCACCTCGGTGGTCGCCGGCACCTCGACCGGCCAGGGCTGGCTGCTGCTCAAGCAGCCGGACCGCAGCCTGCGCAACCGCCTCACCGACATCCCGCGCTGGCACGACCGGCACCGGATCACCGACCGGCCGAGCACCGGCAATCTCCGCCAGGTCTGGCTGACCAGCGACTACGATGCCCGCAAGCGGCCCTGGTATACCGGCGCCATGGCGATGCCCGAGGAGACCTTCCATTGGACGCCGCCCTACGCCTTCTTCACCACCGGCGAACCCGGCATCACGGTATCGACCCGGTTCAAGCTGGCGGACGGGCGCGATTTCGTGCTCGGCTTCGACATCAAGCTGCGCGACCTGTCGAAGACGACCATGCAGCCCCTGGCCGGCAATCGCGGCATGGCCCTGGTGATTGCCGACGACCGCCGTGTCCTGGCCCTGCCCCCGGCACCGGACGGCACCATGGCGGAGGCCTGGCTGGACCATGTGCTGATGCCGGGCGACCGGCTCGGTCTGGCACCGCTGAGCGACGCCTTGGCGGCCTGGACGCCATCCGGCGCCGGCGGCGTGTTCGCCTACCGCTCGGGCAATGCCGACTGGCTGGCGAGTTTCCGGCCCTACGGGCTCGGCGGG
>JAAXVP010000263.1 GCA_013335435.1 Thiobacillus sp.
GGTCGGACAAGACGCGGGCGACCTGTTGCAGCAGTTCGTCGCCGGCGGCATGACCGTAGCCGTCGTTGACTTCCTTGAAATGGTCCAAGTCGAGGTAGAGCACCGCCACCCGCTCGCCGGCCCGGCGCGCCCGGTCGATCACGTGCTCCAGGCGCGAGCGCAGCAGCAGGCGGTTGGGCAGGTCGGTCAGGGCATCGTGCTGGGCCAGGTGTTCGAGCTGGCTCTGGGCATGGTTGATGCGGCTGATGTCGGTGTAGATCGCGACATAGCGCTCCGGCAGGCCGTCCTCCCCGCGCACGCTGCTGATGGTCAGCCATTCCAGGTAGATCTCGCCGCTCTTGCGCCGGTTCCAGATCTCGCCCTGCCAGAAGCCGGTCTCCTGCAGGTCGCGCCACATGGTCAGGTAGAAGTCGCGGTCCTGGCGCCCCGACTGGAGCATGCGCGGCGTCTTGCCGAGCACTTCGGCCTCGCCGTATTCGGTGATGGTGGTGAAGGCCCGGTTGATCGCCAGTATGCGGCCGTTCAGGTCGGTGATCGCCATGCCTTCCTGGGCGCTGTTGAAGACGGCCCCGGCCAGGCGCAATTGCTCCTCGTCCAGGCGCCGACGCCGTTCGCCCCACAGCACGGTAACGATGACCATGCCACCGGCCAGAAACAAGATGAACTCCGTGGTAGCGATGCGCAGGTTGCGGCTGTCCAGGAACGACCGGTGCACACTCTCGTCGGGCAGGCTGACCACCCGCCAGGCGGTATCCCGGACATCGGCACGGGCACCGATCGTGTCGATGCGACCGATCTCGCCAGCATCCAGCAGGGTACGCTCGCCGAACCGGTCGCGGCTGCCCCGGTCGTCGACCTCGATCAGGTTCGGCTGGTCGCGCCGGACCAGGAGCAGGCGCTCGCCGGGCAATTGCGCCGAGGCCAGCAGGCCGGCCAGGCGGTCGGCCTTGAAGCTCAGGAAGAAGGTCCACTGGCCGGCGGCATGCCGCCAGGGCACCATGAGATCGAAGTGGTAAACGCCCGGCCCCGGATGGATGACCGGTAGATCCTTGCCCGACACGGCGAAACCTTGGATGTCGTGCCGGCACAGGTCGCCGACCGCCGCACCGAAGTCGTCCACCCATATCTCGCCGGACGGGTCCGCAAGGGTGAAGGCATAGCGGTCAGGGAAATAACGATCCAGGAGGGCTTCGATGCGCGTCAGGGCGACCCGGTCGTCCCGATTCCCGGCCTGGGCGGACAACAAGGCGGGTTGCTCCTCGACGAACAGGCGGATGCCACGCCGCATCTCGCCGAGCAGGGTGGTTATCTCGCGCGCGACGGACTCTGCGCTTCTCCCCGAAAGACCACGCTGGTGCGCCTCCAGCAGGCGGAACTGGGCCTGGGCGCTCCAGACCATCGCGGCGCTGGCGAACAGCACCACCAGCACGGTCATCGTCACAATAGCCGTGACCCTGCCACCGACCAGCTTGCGGCCCCGGACAGCATGCACCAGCACTCTCCTCGCTCATCGCTAACCTTTTGATTCTTATACGGCCATTAGAGGAGCAGGAAGCGGGCATGTCAACCATGCCGACGGTATGGGTAAGCAAATGGCCCGCTCTGCGCGAGACCGTGCCAAACAGCTCGGCGCGACGCCGGGCCGGTTGGTCGTGCGTTGCCTCCGGTTCGAGCGGCCGCGGATGCGGCCGCGCCCGGAATCAATCCAGCATGTGCGAAGCCATGCCGTCGGCCAGCTTGGGCTCGAACCAGGTCGATTTCGGCGGCATGACCTGGTTGGCGTCGGCCACCGCCATGAGGTGTTCCATGTGGGTGGCATGGAGGGCGAAGGCGACCGCCATCTCGCCGGAATCGACCCGCTTTTCCAGTTCGCCCAGGCCGCGGATGCCGCCGACGAAATCGATGCGCTTGTCGCGCCGGGGATCGTCGATGCCCAGGATGGGCGAAATCAGGTGGTTTTGCAGCAGGCTGACGTCCAGGCGTGCGACCGGATCGCTCGGTACCAGGCTGGGATGGACGTGCAGCTTGCGCCACTTGCCGTTCAGGTAAAGACCGAATTCGCGCGGCTGGGCCGGGCTGACCGGACCGGCGGCGTCCTCGATGGTGAAGTTTTCCGCCACCCGCTTGAGGAACTCGGCCTCGGTGAGGCCGTTCAGATCCTTGATGACGCGGTTGTAGTCGAGAATCATCATCTGGTGATCGGGGAAGATCACCGACAGAAAATAGTTGTAGGGCTCCGCGCCGGTGTGGGCCGGATTCGCCGCCTTGCGCGCCGCGCAGACCCGGCTGGCGGCGGCGGAGCGGTGGTGGCCGTCGGCGATATAGAGCGCCGGCATGGCATCGAACAGCGCGGTAAGACGGCTCACGGCGGCCTCGTCGAAGATCGCCCACAGGGTGTGGCGGACGCCGGACTCCGAGGTGGCGTCGGCGTCGGGCACGTTCTGGGTGGCGGCGGCCAGGATGGCGTCGACCTCGGGGGCGTGCGGATAGGCGAGCAGGACCGGGCCGGTCTGGGCGTTCAGGGCCTCGACCTGGCGCACCCGGTCGTCTTCCTTGTCCGGGCGGGTGAACTCGTGCTTGCGGATGCGGTTGACGTCGTAGTCGGCCACGCTGGCGGCGGCGACGACGCCAGTCTGGACGTGTTGGCCCATGATCAGGCGGTAGGCATAGTAGCCCGGCCGGTCATCCTGCCTGAGCACCCCGGCGGCGAGCATGGCGCGCAGGTTTTCCACCGCCTTGGCATACACCTCGGCGGCGTAGGGGTCGGTGCCGGGAGGCAGGTCGATCTCCGGCTTGGAGATGTGCAGGAAGCTCCACGGCCGGCCTTCCGCCAGGGCACGCGCCTCCTCGGTATTGAGCACGTCGTAGGGCGGGGCGATGACCTCCTGGGCGCGGCCGGAAGCGGGTCGGAGGGCGGCGAAGGGGCGGACGAGAGACATGAAGGACTTCCTGCTGGTTTCGTAATCTCGTCATTTTACCCTTCTTGCGCGGTTCCCTGATTTTCGTCGGATAATCCGGCCATGGAAATCGCCCATGAACGCCGCAACCAGCTCGACTGGCTGATCCAGGTGGCCTACACCGCCTGGCGCATGTTCGTGAAGAACGAGCTGCCCAACCACGCCGCCGCGACCGCGTTCTATTTCCTGCTCTCCACCGCGCCCCTGGTCCTGCTGGTCACCTATGCCGCCCAGGCCCTCAGCCGCCTGGCCGAGACCTCGAACCTCGCCGCCATGCTCCTGGCCGCCTTCTACAACCAGTTCCACCTCGACGAACTGATGACCATGGGCTTCATTCCCAGCGGCGCCGGTGCCGCCGTCGGCGGCGCCAGCCTGGTCACCCTGGTGCTATCCTCGCGTGGCCTGGTCAACGCCGTGCAGTCGGCCTTCCGGGTCATCTTCCCGGACGACTCCAAGCGCAAGATGATCGTCTCCTGGTCGCTGCCGCTGATCATCATTCCGGCCCTGTTCCTGCTCCTCATCCTGGCCGTCCTGGTCCAGGGGGCGCTGCGTTTCCTGGCCCAGGGCGACCTGCTCGGCGCCCTCAGCGCGCAATTGTTGCAGGCCGCCAATTCGTCCCTGATGCTGGTCGCGGTCTGGGGTCTCATCTTCGCCGCCTACTGGCGCCTGCCCCTGCGCCATCCGCAGGCCCGCCTGGCCATGCTGTTCGCCCTCTTCTGCGCCCTCACCCTGACCCTGCTCTCCTACGGCTTCGGCCTGTTCTTCTCGATCGAGAAATACCGCGCCGTCTACGGCGCCCTGGGCGGCGTGGTGTTCGTCCTGATCGGTGCCTATTTCGCCTGCCTGGCCTTCTACTTCTGGGCCCAGAGCCTGTATTCAGTGAGCAAGGTCGACGTCGCCGCCCTGGAGCGCCTGTTCCTCGGCGGCGACGCCGCCGGCGACAACCGCCTGGAAGGCTGGGTGTTCGGCCGCGCCAATCGCCTGCTCGACCGCTACGGCCGCGCCTATGCACCGGGTGAACGATTGATCGCGGAAGGCGACGACAGCGATTGTGCCTACTACCTGCACCACGGCCGGGTCGGCCTGTACAAGAACCTGGACGGCCAGGACCGGAAACTGGGCGTGCTCGAGGCCGGCGAACTTTTCGGTGAGATGGCCTATCTACTGAAGGAAAAACGCACCGCCACCGTGGTCGCGGAAACCGAGGTCACCGCCCTGGTCCTGCCGCCCGCCATGCTGGAGGAACTGATGCGCTACTCGGCGCCATTGTCGCGGCGCATCATCGGGGTACTGTGCCAGCGTTTGCAACGCATGAACCAGCAGGCCCGCAACATCGACCAACAACGAGGTAAGCAGACATGATCCAGAAACCGGCTTTGACCTTCCTGCTGGCCGCCTGCCTGAGCGCGCCGGCCTGGGCGGTCGACGGCGAGATGCTCCGGGACGACAGCTTGCGCGCCGGTGCGGCTGTCGGCGCGGCGACGGTGGGCAGCGCGAAGAAGGGCAGCAAGGTGACCATCCTGACCCGCCAGGGCGGCTGGACCCAGATTCGCGCCGGTGGCAAGACCGGCTGGGTGCGCCTGCTCTCGGTGCGCGCCGGCGGCACGGGTGGTTCCGGCAGCCTGAGCGACGTCGCCGCCCTGACCGAGAAGCGCGATCCCAACAAGGTCGTCGCCACCGCCGGCCTGCGCGGCCTCAACGAGGAAGAACTGCGCAAGGCCCAGTATGACGCCGGCCAGATGCAGCAGTTGGAAAGCCAGGCGGTCAGCGTCGAGGACGCCCGGCGTTTCGCCGCCGAGGGCAACCTGTCGGCGGTCAAGCTCGCGCAGCTGCCCGCGCCCAAGGCCAAAACCACCAAGATCGCGCCCACCGCAGG
>JAAXVP010000526.1 GCA_013335435.1 Thiobacillus sp.
ATGGGGACTCTTCGACTACGGCAGGGTCGTCGAGCGGGGCATCGTCGTCGAGTAGCTGGATGCGCGGCTCGATGCGGGTTTCCGGCAGTTCCTCGTGCAGGTGCAGGTCGCCCAGCGACACTTCCTGGGCGTGCTCGCCCGGCTGGAAGAGGCGCTCGGCCTGTTTGCGCGAGCGGCGTTCCTGCCACAGGTTGTAGAGCATGACCGCCCCGACCAGGCCGATGCCCAGGGCGATCAAGGTGTAATGCAGCGAGGTCAAGGCTCCGTCTCCCGTGTTCTTGGCGGACTGGCCGCGGGTTCCATGACCTGGAAGAATATCTCGTCCTTCCGGATCATGCCCAATTCATAACGGGCCCGCGCCTCGATGGCGCCATAGCCCGTCTTCAGGTCGTTGACCTCGGCAACCAACTGGGCGTTGCGGGCGGCCAATACCTCATTGGCCGCCGCCTGTTCGGTGATCTGTCGCTTCAAATCCCAAACCTTCAGCCAACTGCCTTTACCCAGCCAAAGCGGGTATTGCAGCAGTACGATCAGTATGGCCAGAACCCAGTTGAGGCCCCGCATCTCACCTCGTCTGGTTGAAGGCGCTCAGGCCCGGGTAGCTCGCCATGGCGCCCAGCTCCTCTTCGATGCGCAGGAGCTGGTTGTACTTGGCGATACGGTCGGAGCGGGACAGGGAACCGGTCTTGATCTGGCCGGCGTTGGTGGCCACGGCGAGGTCGGCGATGAAGCTGTCCTCGGTCTCGCCGGAACGATGCGAAATCACCGAGGTCCAGCCGGCGCGCTTGGCCATCTCGACGGCGGCCATGGTCTCGGACAGGGTGCCGATCTGGTTGACCTTGATCAGGATCGAGTTGGCCACGCCCTTCTGGATGCCTTCCTTGAGGATCCGGGTATTGGTCACGAAGAGGTCGTCGCCGACCAGCTGGATCTTCTTGCCCAGCTTGGCGTTCAGGCCGGCCCAGCCGTCCCAGTCCTGCTCGGCCATGCCGTCCTCGATGCTGATGATCGGGTATTTGTCGACCCAGGCGGCCAGGTAGTCGGTGAACTCGGCGGAGGACAGCTGCAGGCCCTCGGCACGGATTTGGTACTTGCCGTCCTTGTGGAACTCGGAGGCGGCGCAGTCGAGGCCGATGTAGACCTGCTCACCGGGCTTGTAGCCGGCCGTCTCGATGGCCTCGACGACGAACTTCAGGGCATCCTCGTTGCACTTCAGGTGCGGAGCGAAGCCGCCTTCGTCGCCGACGCTGGTGGCGTAACCGGCCTTGCCGAGCAGCTTCTTCAGGTTGTGGAAGATCTCGGCACCGGCGCGCAGGGCCTCGCGGTAGCTGTCGATGCCGGCCGGGATGATCATGAATTCCTGCACGTCGATGCCGCTGTCGGCATGGGCGCCGCCGTTGATGATGTTCATCATCGGCACCGGCAGGCTCATCGGGCCGGCACCGCCCAGGTAGCGGTACAGGGGCAGGCCGGCCTCTTCGGCGGCGGCGCGGGCGCAGGCCATGGACACGGCCAGGGTGGCGTTGGCGCCCAGGCGCGACTTGTTGTCGGTGCCGTCCAGGTCGATCAGGGTCTTGTC
>JAAXVP010000264.1 GCA_013335435.1 Thiobacillus sp.
GGTATCGGTGGCGCGGATCAGGATGCCCTTGGCGGCGTCGCCCAACTGGTCGGCCAGCTTCAGTTGCAGGCGTTCGGCCGACAACTGGATCGGCGTCAGCGGGTTCTTGATCTCGTGCGCCAGGCGGCGCGCCACCTCGCCCCAGGCGGCGTCGCGCTGGGCCTGGATGAGTTGGGTGACGTCATCGAGGGCGAGGGCGTAGTCGGCCTCTTCGCCGGCATTCAGCGGCGTGCCGCGGGCCAGCAGGACGCGCGGACCGGACGGCGTCGCCAGCTCGACCTGTTCGCGCCAGGGCTGGTTGCCGGCCTCCCGGAAGTGCTCGGCCATGGTGGCGGTAAATTGGCGCACGCCTTCGCTGCCCGTCTCCCATTCGTCCAGGCGGCGGCCCACCATGACGTCCCGGTCGCAGCCCAGGATGCCGGCGGCGGCCGGGTTGACCAGCCGGATGCGGAGACCGCCGTCCAGGGTCAGCACGCCGGTGCTGACGCTGCCCAGCACGCTTTCCAGGTAGGCCTTCGATTCCTGCAGCTTGTCCTGGTTTTCCTGGGCGGTGGCGCGCGCTTCCGTCAGTTGCATGGTCATGCGGTTGAAGGACTGGGTCAGCATGCCCAATTCGTCGCCCGAATTGACCGTGCTGACCTGGGAGTAGTCGCCCCGCGCCACCGCCCGCGTACCCCGGGCCAGGACGCGCAGGGGGGCGGCCAGGCGTTCCGACAGGAGGAAGGCGAGGGACAGGGCGGAGAACAGCGACAGGGCCAGGGCGAGCGTCAGGGATACCGCGTAGAGCCGCTTCAGGCCAAGCCGGGAGACGGCCAATTCCTGGTAGCTGCGATGTGCCGCCTCGACGCTCTGGGCATCCGCGCCGAGCTTGGCCGAAACCGGCTGGACGAGTTGCAGGATGCGCATGTTCTCGGTCAGGCTGACCAGGTTGACCGGCACCGCCGCACGGACCATCAGGGAATGGCCGTCGCCGTCCTGCTCGGTGCGCGACCAGGGCTGCTGCAGTTTGGCCTGCCAGATCGCCGCCCGTTCAGGCTGGCGCGGCACCAGGGAGATCTTGTCGGAGGAGGCGAAACCGATCAGGGAACCGGTCTCCTCGAACAGGCCGGCTTCCTGGACGCCGTAGGCCTCGCGCAGATCGTTCAGGCGTTCGGCCTGGCGTGCCGCCGGCAACTCCGACAGTTGCAGGGCCATGCCTTCGGCCTTCTTGATCAGTTCGTTCTCGAGATGGCCGAGTGCGGATTGGCCGAGCGAGAGGCCGCTTTCCAGGGCCTGCTCCATGCGCACGTCGAACCAGGACTCGATCGACTTGACCAGGAACTGCACCGACAGCAGGTAGACCACCAGGCCGGGCACCAGGCCCATGAGGCCGAAGATCCAGAACATGCGCGCGGTCAGGCGGGCGCCGAAGACGCCGGCGCGTACCCGCTGCCAGAGCGACCAGACCTGGTAGCCGAAGAGGCCGGCCAGGGCCAGGGCGGTGACCGCCGCGACCCCGACCAGGATCTGGAAGTGCTCGGCAAAGAAGCCGCTGTTGTCGGCCGAGAAGGACAGCAGCGCGACCAGCGAAGCACCGAGTAGGAGGCTGCCTAGGGTGAGGTAGAGCATCCCCGCGGCCCGTCAGGTCAGGGTTTGAACGACCACTCCCGCCAACCGGAATCCATATCCCAGCGAGTGGAGGCGAAGGCGTTCATCTGCAGGGGTTTGGCCAACTGGCTGGTGTCCAGGAACATGCGGACCCGAGCCTGGTAGAGGGCCTGCTTGCTGAGCAGGCGGCTTTCCAGCACCGGCCAGTCGGCGAAGTCGCCCAGCGCCGTCAGGGCTTCGGCCTGGGTTTCGAAGGCCATGTGGGTGCTGTCGCGCTGGAGCTGGTATTGCCGGAGCAGGGCGTTGTAGGACAGGCGCAGGCTGCGCTTCTGTACCGCGACATCCTCGGCGAACCAGTAGCTGCGTGGCCGGTCGGCCTCGAACAACTGCACGAAAGTCAGGGTGATGCCCTTGCGCAAGGCCTCGTCCAGGGTGGGCGCCAGCTGGATGGCATAGCCCCCGGTGAGCACGTGGTGGTCCTGCTTCGGCACCAGGTCGACCTGCTTCAGGGCCATCAGATCGCGCGTCCAGGCGGTTTCCGCGCCGGCGGCCAGGGCCGCCACGCAGATCAGCTTGAGGAAGTCACGTCTTGACAAGGCGGGCATAGAAGAAGCCGTCGTGGTCGCCATCCGGTAGTAGTTGCCCGTTTTCCGCTCCGGGCAGGCTGATCGTTTCCCGTCCGGCATCGGCGTGCCTGGCCAGGAAGGCCTCGACCTGGTGGCCGTTCTCTTCCGGAAACAGGCTGCAAGTCGCATAGACCAATTTACCACCTTGCCGGAGCAGCGGCCAAACGGCATCCAACAGGCGCGCCTGCCGACTTGCCAGTTCGGTCACGTCTTCGCAACGTTTCAGCCATTTTCCGTCCGGATGCCGGCGCGCCACGCCCGATGCGGTGCAAGGGGCGTCGAGCAGGATGCGGTCGAACGGGCGGCCGTCCCACCAGGCCGTCGGGCGGCCGGCATCGGCGGCCAGGACGGCGGCGGCAAGACCGAGCCGGCGCAGGGTGTCGGAGACCCGAACCAGGCGGCCGGCGTCCTGGTCGAGGGCGAGCAGGTCGAGCTCGTGGTCTTCCAGCAGGTGGGCGGTCTTGCCGCCCGGCGCGGCGCAGGCGTCGAGCACCCGCATGCCGTCGGCGCAGTCGAGCAGGTTGGCGGCATACTGGGCGCCGAGGTCCTGGACCGAAACCAGGCCCTCGGCGAAACCGGGCAGGTCGGCCATGCGCACGGCCCGGTCCAGGGTCAGCGCCGCCGGACCGGTCTGGCGCGCGACCAGGCCGGCCGCGGCCAGGCGGGCCTGGTATTCGGCCAGGTCGGTGCGGCGCCGGTTCACCCGCAGGGTCATGGGCGGATGGTCGTTCATCGCGGCCAGGTGCGCTTGCCAGGTGTCCGGATAGGTGGCGCGCAGGCGGTCCTGCCACCAGGCAGGGAAGTTCCAGCGCGCCTCCGGATCGGCGTCCGCGGCGGCTTCCAGTTGTTCGCGCTGGCGCGGGAAGTTGCGCAGGACGCCGTTGACGAAGCCGCGCGCACGGGGATAGCGGCGCCCGACCAGGGTGACCGCCTCGTTCACCGCGGCATAGGCGGGCGTGTCGCGATCGGCGAGCTCGTACAACGCCACCAGCAGGTGGCCGGCCAGTTCGGCCGGCTGCACCGGCCGGCCAGTCAGGCGGCGCAGGTAGAAACGCAACCGGCCCAGGTTGCGCAGGACGCCGAAGGTCAGGTCCTGGGCATCCGACAGGCGGCGCGGGTCGGCCCCGGGTCGCGCCGCCTCCAGCGCAGTGGTCAGGCTGCGGCCGTCGAGCAGGACCTGGTTGACCAGGTCCGCCGCCAGTTCACGTGCCGAAGTCATCCCTCAGATACCGCGCCGGGCCAGTTCGAGCAGGCGGCGGACGCGCTCCTCGGTGGCCGGGTGGGTGCGGAACAGACCCTGGAGGTCGCCGCCGGAGAGGGGGTTGATGATCATCATCTGGGCCGTCTCGGGGTGCATCTCGGCCGCGTCCATGGGGGTGCCGCGGGCATAGGCCTCGATCCGGCGCAGGGCGCTGGCGAGCGCCTCCGGGTCGCCGGAGATCTCGGCTCCGCCCCGGTCGGCGCCGAATTCGCGGGTGCGCGAGATGGCCATCTGGATCAGTGCGGCGGCCACCGGTGCGAGCAGCATGATGGCCAGCTGCACGATCATGTTGGGGCGTTCCCGGTCGCCGCCGCCGAACAGCATGGCGAACTGGGCGAGCATCGAGATGGCGCCGGCCACAGTGGCGGAAATGGTCGAGATCAGGATGTCGCGGTTCCTCACGTGCGCCAGTTCGTGGGCCATGACGCCGCGTAGTTCCCGCGCCGGCAGCAGGCGCAGGATGCCGGTGGTGGCCGCCACGGCGGCGTTGTCCGGGTTGCGGCCGGTGGCGAAGGCGTTCGGCTGCGCCTCGTCGATGATGTAGACGCGCGGCATGGGTAGGCCGGCGCGCCGGGCCAGGTCGGCCACCGTGGCGTAGAACTCGCCGCCGGTCGCGGCGTCGACCGCGCGCGCGTTGTACATGCGCAGGACCATCTTGTCCGAGTTCCAGTACGCCCACAGGTTCATGGCGCCGCCCAGGAGGAGGGCGACGAGCATGCCCTGGGCGCCGCCCAGCATCATGCCGATGGTGCCGAACAGGGCGACGATGGCCGCCATCAGCAGGGTGGTCTTCAGCCAGTTGTTCAACATGGTTCGCTTCCGGGATGGGTCAGTTGTAACGGCACATAAGATGGCGTCGGCCGGGAAAAATTCAATTCAGGCGCTGCCCCACGGCGAGGGGGTTGCCGGCCAGGAAGGCGGCTACCGGCAGGCGCTTGGCGCCGGCCTTCTGCACCTCCAGGAGGTCCAGGGCGCCGGTGCCGCAGGCGACCCGGACGGCCTGCGGGGTCAGCGCCAGGATTTCGCCCGGCCGGCCGTTGCCTTCCGCGGGCCTGGCCTGCCAGATCTTGACCGCTTCGCCGTCGAGCAGGGCGCTGGCGCCGGGGAAGGGGTTGAAGGCCCGGATGCGCCGGTCCAGCACCGCGGCCGGCAGGGTCCAGTCGAGGCGCGCCTCGTCCTTGCCGATCTTGGCGGCGTAGCAGGCCTGGGCATCGTCCTGCGGGACCACAGCCGTAGCGGCCAGGCCGGGCAGGAGGGCGACGATGGCCTCGGCGCCCAGCGCCGCCAGCTTGTCATGCAGGCTGCCAGCGGTGTCGTCGGCGGAGATCGGCAACGG